>CALJLD010000142.1 GCA_937982665.1 uncultured Planctomycetales bacterium | reverse complement strand
ACGCTCAAGATCGCAAGCAATTTGATAAGTCGAACCATGGAATGTCGCCCAGTTGCAAGAACACGTGTCTCATCGGAGCACGCCGAGGCCAAAAGCGCAACAGCCTGTTATCTCGTATCGGTCGCAGTCGATTCGCGCTTGGCCAAGTCTGCCTGTGGTCGTTTGATCGCCTTCCGCGTAGGATTTGCTACAAGTCGCGCAGGCCGAATATTCGGGAAAGTTTGGGAGAGATTGCGCCATGCCAACTTCCGCAGCATCAAAAGATCGCTTTGCCGGGTCGCTGATTGGATTGGCAATCGGCGATGCCCTTGGCGGCCATTTTGAAAGCCAGTCTCCTGATTGGCTGCAAGGACGTTTTCCCAGTATCCCCGCACTCTTTCAGAACCCACCAAAAGCGCCATGGTACTACACCGACGATACTCAAATGGCGATTGGAGTTGCCGAAGGCTTGCTCGCCGATGGAGCAATGCAAGAGGAATCGCTTTTGCGAATCTTCGCTAACAACTACGAGCACTGGCGCGGCTATGGCCGCGGTGTCAGGATGATCTTGGACACCTACAAGGAAGGCGGTGATTTTCGCTTTTGGATTGAAGAACAATTTCCCGGCGGGTCATTCGGCAACGGGGCCGCGATGCGCGTCGCGCCTGTTGGCCTGGCTTTTCAGGGCGATTTGAGCCGCGTGGCCGAACAGGCTGAACTCTCGGCCCGACCGACGCACGTGCATCCGTTAGGAATCGAAGGTGCGAAGTTGTTGGCTGTCGCAGTGGCGCTGGCCGTACAAATGCAACGCTTTGATCGCGATGAGTTTTTTTCCCAGTTGCTGGAGTTCGCCAAAGACGACGAGTTCCGCAAGAAACTTGAGCGTGCGCAAAGGATTCAAAAACCTCGCGAGTTGTCGGCACTGGGTAACGGCATCGCCGCGCAAGATTCGGTCGTCACAGCGATTGCTTGCTTCGCTCTGTCGCCCAACTGCTATCGGGATGTGATCGGCTCGGCCATTCTCAACGGAGGAGACACGGACACCATTGCCGCGATGGCGGGAGCCGTGTGTGGAGCACATCTGGGCCTGAGCGGCATTCCGCAAGAGTTGCGTGACTCGCTAGAAAACGTCGAGCGTGGCTATGACTACATTTTGAACCTGGCAAACCTGCTTTGGGATCGCTTTGGCGAAGTGAATTGAGGCCTGCCTTCCTTGTGACCAAATCGAGGGTCCAATAAACTGCACATTCTGCAAGTGCGGGGTGTCGAGCGATTCGCCGCGCGAACGCAATCTCCGCCAGGGCAACTTAGAGATTCTTTCTTGAACGAATCAACCACCCCGCAAGTATTCGGGTTCTTTGATGATCGACGTTGAACTGCAGGGCCCGGTGACTGTCTGCGTTCTGGACAAGGCGTATGACTCATTGGACACGGCTCAAGTTGATGAATTCAATCTCCGCCTCTGTGAAGCGGTTGATCAAGCTGACCATCCGTTGTTCGTAATCGATCTTTCCCACACGAGTTTCATCGGCTCCTCATTTCTGGAGGTCCTTTTCCGCGTCTGGAAGCGATTGCAACAACGTAATGGCAGAATGGTTCTTTGTGGCCTTTCCGATTTTTGTCGCGAAGTCTTGCATACCACACGGCTCGACACCCTTTGGAATTCGTTTGACATGCGTCAAGACGCCGTGGAAGCTCTCTTGGCTGCCGCTAAACAATCGGGCATAGCGATGGACAAGTCCGCGCAGGAACCCAAAGAACGATCGTCGTAGCGCTACCTCCTTATCTTTCATTGTCACCAATGTTGAACTTTGGATTGTCAGGCATCGGTTTCATGGGCTTGATCCACTTTCACGCCTATCAGCGCGTGAATGAAGCACGTGTTGCCGCATTCTGGTCTCGCAGCGAGACAAAGCGTGCGGGCGATTGGCGCGGCGTGAAAGGGAATTTCGGACCCGCTGGCGATCAGATGGACATCACCGGCATCTCCACGTATCCGTCTTTGGAAGCCATGCTGACGGATGATTCGCTGGAAGTTGTCGATATGTGTTTGCCGCCATCTTTGCATGCTGACGCGACGGTCGCTGCGCTCCGCGCCGGCAAGCATGTTTTCTGCGAGAAGCCAATCGCGGTCTCTTTGCAGGATGGTCGTCGCATGATTGAAACAGCCAAAGAGTGCGGAAAGTTGCTGGCAATTGGTCATGTCCTGCCGTTCTTCGGCGAATACGGCTTCGTTCTGGAATCCGCGCGCAGCGGACGGTTTGGCAAACCGCTGGGGGGCCAATTCAAACGAATCATTTCCGACCCGAGTTGGCTGCCGCATTTCTTCGATCCGGAGAAGATCGGTGGACCGCTGGTCGACTTGCACATCCATGATGCGCACTTCATCCGATTGCTCTTTGGCCGGCCCACTGGTGTCTTCAGCACCGGTCGGTTGCACAAAGGCCGTCCGGACGGCAGTCCTCCCGTATCTGAAGAGCCCGTCGTGGAATTTGCCTCGACGCAATTTCTGTTCGACGATGATTACTCCGTCACCGCCAACAGCGGTGTGATTGCCCAGCAGGGCCGGTCATTCACGCACGCGTTCGAGATCCACTTCGAGCAAGCAACGCTGCTGTTCGACTTTGCCGTGATCGATGGCGAAGCGCAAACCGTGATGCCGCTGACAGTTCTGCATGACGATGGTCGCGTCGAACGGCCCACGTTATCGACCGGCGACAACGAACCGGCGGATGAGATCTCTCCCTTTGCCGCGGAGATTCGCGAAGTGGCGAAGTCCGTTTCCTCAGGCAAGCCTTCCCCGATCCTGGATGGACAACTGGCGCTTGATGCCCTGCTGCCTTGCCGCGCGCAAACAGAATCGATCGTTACTGGTGAACGTGTCGAATTGGATCGCGTTTAGGTAATCCACGCGAGTCTGGCAGCTAATTCTGCTCGTTCGCCAACTCGCGCTGCTGCTCATGGATCACCCTTTGCAGGAGATAATCCATGCCTTTGGTCGACTCTGGGTGAGGCGAGAAACAAAAGACATCACCTTCACCAAACTCGCCACGCACAATGGCAGGTGAGTCAACCATGATCCCAGCCGGCGTCCCATTCCTGGCGACTTCCTCGCGGAACCAAGCGAGAACCTCATAATCCGGCAAGTCCTCTTTGTTGTTTGGGGCAAGGATGGGCCCGTTGGCGTAATACAGTTTGAGGCGATTTTCTTGCGGCGAAAAGAAGCTCATGCCTGAAGTCTGGAATTCCACCTCAAGAGTTGCACGGCCGCGCCGCCACTTGTTGCTCTTCGTGCGGGCGTCAAGAATCCCCAAACCCCAGGAGAATCCGCTGCACGCGAGATACGCCCCGGCACAAACGCCGAGATAGTCACCGCCATCGGTGACAAAGTTTCGCACGGCCGCGCGCCCTTCTTCATTCAGGGACTTGGAGAGATTGCTTCCGCCGCCACCGCCAAAACAAACCACATCGAACTGTTCAAGCACACCGGCGCGAATGTCTTTCGCACAAACGCGACGTGCGACGACATTGCCTTGGTCGTTACAGACACGCAACAAATTCTTCACTCCGTTGACCGAAGCGCCGCCGTCATCATAAACGGCCACGCATGTCTTGCCGTCCGTGCGCGGCCCAAACGCAATTGTGTTGGCATCCACATCGGCGGGCAGCATCGCCAACTCATCCAGCATTGCCGCAACCATCACGCGATGTTGCCGCGTCCGCAGTGAAAGCCGACGGTCTTTGGTCGTCGTTTCAACGATCATCGACCGCGCGTGCGTGTGGTCACCAGCGGCTCGAGCCAGGCTGCCGGCTACCGGAGGGCCAAGCGGAACAAAATGGTTACTGGGATCGGCAATCTCCGCATTGACGGCGTTTAGCATAAGCCCCGCCATTGCGTCAGCTTCGGCCGAGCGATCATGAATGATAGAACTGCCGACGCTCTTCTTGTTCTTGGCGTTGACATCAAAGCCTTCGTGAAGATCAATCACCCAATCGGGCTGGTGGGACTGGACAAGCTTTCACAAATCAGCCGCCATCGGGCCCAGGGTTTGCACCTGTCCGTCAGCCCAAACAAAGTTGCGATTCAGGTTGTTTTGGTCCTCCGGAACATTGGGCGACAGCCGCTTGTCAATCTCAAGCGCGGGCAAGTTCGCGCGCGGAACAACAATCAAAGTGCCCCGCACGATTGGCCAATCGGCAATTTGTTCCGCGGCAGCGGCGCCTGCGGGTTCATTACCGTGCATTCCGCCAACAATCATGACAACCGGCCGCGCAACATCCGTCTGTTGAATGTGGACCGGAGTTTCAAAAGGCGTTTCCGCTGCCAACGTTAACGTGTGCCATTCGGACTCGGCCAGAGATATCGCTGGCGAAAGTGACACGGTCAGCAACAGGACAAGAAAGCCGAGCAATGCGCATCGTCGCTGATTTCGCTTGGGCATGGATTTGGGTCGCGAGGGAATCAGGCGGGAGCGCGAAGTCCGCGGGTCAAATGCGGCATACGCGCCGGAAGGAGGGCGTCACAAGCCTACGTGACGCTTCAGTCAATGTCGAGAAATCTGACCGCAAAAAACAGGCGGAGAAGGGTCAGATTACGGCAACTTTGGCGACGTGCTAAGCCTGCCTGTCGCCGGTTGTGCCAATCACGCAAACACGGCCAACAATCACGTTTGCGTGTCGAACAGCGAAAGCAATTCTTCGCGAACAAAGTCGCGGATCTCGTCCCGCACACGGCGATAGGGCGTCAACCGCTCTTCGTCTGTTTGTGCGTTTTGGGCAAGCTTGGGCGGATCGTCGAAGCCGCGATGCACTGTGCGCTTAGTCCCAGGAAAGATTGGGCAGCGTTCATCCGCATCGGCACAAACCGTGACCACAAGATCAAAGTCCGTTCGCGAAAGTTGTTCGGTCGTCTTAGACGGCTGACTGCTGATGTCAACGCCGGACTCCGACATCACCTGCACGGCGTTGGGGTTGATGCCGTGAGCGACGATTCCGGCCGAATGCGGCTCCAGGCTGTCACCATGCAAGTGCCGAGCCCAACCTTCAGCCATTTGGCTGCGGCAGGAGTTGCCAGTGCAGAGAAATAGGACCGAGCGTTTCATCCGCCGCCAGTTTGACGAGTTCCTTCACCGAGTGTTGAGAAACGCTGTTGCGTCAATCGCCACGCAGACGCAAGCCGTGGGCTGTGAGCTTTTCGCGAACTTCGTTCAGGCTTGTCACGCCAAAGTTCTTGCTTTCAAGCAACTCATCGCCAGTCCGGCGGATCAACTCGCCAATGGTTCCGATGCCGAGGCGAATCATGCATTTGCGAGCCCGGACGGAAAGGTTCAACTCCGCAACAGGCTTGTTGAGCAGCGCTTGCTCGTCAGGGCTGAGCGAAGCCGTTTCCATGCCAAAGTCAGGCACGCGCCGGTCAGACGCAAATTGGCCAATCTCCAATCCCTTGGAGTTCATCATCTCACGAATCTCGACGAGCGATGTCTCACCAAAGTTCTTGCTGGCCAGCAATTGGGCTTCGGTGATTCGCGTCAAATCGCCCAGCGTGCCAATGCCCATGCGTTGCAGGCAGTTGCGGCTGCGGACGGAGAGTTCGAAATCCGAAACGGGAATGGCCAAGACCTGGCTCAGACGGTCCTGTCGCCGTTGCGCGTCTTCATCGTATTCCTGATCGCGCGAGGCCGAGGCATCGCGAACATACAGCCGGGCCTGAGGATGATCCGGGAAGGACTCCAGAATTCGGCGATAACAGGCTTCCGCTTCTTCAAAGCGGTTAAGGTCTTCGTAAATCACGCCCAGGTTGAGCAGTGATCCAACGTTCGACGGCGAACGGCGGGCACAACGCTCATAGAGGTGCAAGGCATCGGTATCATTGCCGCGGCGATCATTCTCCATCGCCAGGCCGAACAGCGCGCCTGCGTGATTGCCGTCAGCTTCCACCGCCCGCTCATATAGCGCGACTACTTCATTGGGGTTGCCGCCCAAGGCGGCGACGGTGGCGCCACGCTGATAAAGGTATTCGGCCGTTTGCTCAACCGCTCCGGAGAGCTCGTCCAATGACTTGAGCGCGTCCTCAGGCCGGTTGAGGTAGCGAGTTGATTCAGCTTCGCCCAGCCGGCAGTCGTCCGCGGGGTACCCGGCATTACCAGCATCTTGATAGGACGCTACGGCTTCTTCGTACTTCTCCAGGGCAAAATAGCACCTGGCCGTGTAGAACTTGGCCAACGCGCCTCCGTCGGAAGCGGAAAGCAGATCGATGGCGGCTCGATAGCGTCCCAGCAGGTAGTTGCCCACGCCCAGCCGGACTTTCATGGCAGGCGACAGGTCCGTTTGTTGGCTCAACTCGCCCACAGCTTCCCGCAGTTGCGAGTAGCAGGAACGGTCCGCGGCGATTGCGGCGGTGATGTGGTGGATCTCTTGAGGACCAAAGGTGGATTGCGAAAGCAACAGGCCGGAGACGTCCGTCTGAACCATTGACTCCATCAGCGATATACCCTCTCGAGGCAGGAACTTGGGCGCGAGGCAGCGCGGCGAGTCGTCAAGATGACGACGAAGCAAACCCTGAATGTTACCGCGATGGGCCAGGATTGGCAATCGGGGGAACGCTGCTCCCTTTGCCCCAAATCCTTACGGAATGGCCATTTGTCAACGCGGAACCCTGTGGGGTATGCTGAGCGTCGATTGGCCCCGTTTCTCCTCATGGATGCGCGTTTTCAACGATGTCAGACGACCCCAAGCCAAAGTACCGCCGTGTTGTGCTCAAGATCTCCGGCGAAGGTTTCGCCCCGCCCACGGAGCGGGGGATCAGCATGCCGGATGTGGTGCACTTGGCCAAGCAAACGGTCGCGGCGGCCGAGCAAGGCGTACAGGTGGCGGTCGTGATTGGCGGCGGAAACCTGCTCCGTGGAGCCCAATTCACCGCTGGTAGCTCCAGCATTCAAGAGGCCACCGCTCACTATATGGGCATGCTGGCCACTGTGATGAATGGCCTGGCATTGCAGGATGCCCTGGAATCTCTAGGGGCGAGTACCCGGCTGATGTCGGCCATTCGGATGGACGGCGTGGCGGAAGCCTATATCCGGCGTCGGGCGAGGCGACACCTCGAAAAAGGCCGGATAGTCATTCTCGCCGCGGGAACGGGCAGCCCTTTTGTGACCACTGATACCGCCGCCGCATTGCGGAGCCTTGAATTGGAAGCGGACGTTGTCCTCAAAGCGACGCGGGTGAATGGCGTCTATAGTGACGATCCGGAGAAAAACCCTCACGCGGTGCTATACAGCGAATTGACCTATCAGGCCGTGCTTGCTCAGAAGCTGCGCGTGATGGATCATACGGCCATCGCACAATGCATGGAGCACGGCATGCCGATTGTCGTGTTCAACTATTTGACCGAAGGGAACATCGTCAAAGCCGTGCTAGGAAAGAAAGTGGGCACGTTGGTGCGGCCTGGCGATGAAGAAACGCTGATCGAGAGTTCCGCTTCTTAGACCGGAACTCTTGAATGCATTCCTGCTTTCAACGTAAGCAGCAATCTGAGGAATCTGCGATGAATGCCGACGAAATCTTGATGGATGTTGAAGAGCGCATGGAAAAGAGTGTGGATACGCTCAAAAAGAATCTCACCGGCATTCGCACGGGCCGCGCCAATCCAGGGCTAGTGGATACGCTGCGCGTTGAAGCTTATGGTTCGCCTACGCCCATCAAGCAAGTGGCTGCCGTCAGCGTTCCGGAACCTACGCAGATTCTCATTCGTCCGTACGATCCCGGCACGCTCAAGGACATTGAGAAGGCGATCATCGCCGGCGACCTGGGGCTGACGCCCAACAATGACGGCCGCGTGATCCGCATCAACATTCCGGCTTTGTCCACGGAAGTGCGCAAGAAGATGGTTGCGCGAATCAAGGAACTCAACGAAGAGTCCAAGGTCTCGATTCGCAATATCCGCCGCGACGGAAACAAGGCCGCGGACCAAGCCGAGAAAGACAAGACGATGAGCGAGGACGAGCGGGACACGACCAAGGACGAGATCCAGGAACTGACCAAGAAGTTTGAGTCCCGCTGTGACGAATTGGCCAAGGCGAAAGAGAAGGACGTCATGGACGATTAGGTCTCACAGGATTGCTCGCCGGCGAACCATGTCCGTAATCTGATTGCCGATGTCCAAAGATAAGCCAGCTGCTCTCGCCGACGAGAATGTTTCGGAGGAACTCGTTCCGGAATCGGTCTCGCCAGCGGGCCGTTTGCCGGCGCTGCGATATCAGGATATGCCGGAAGCCGTCCCGCTACGGCGGATGCTGGGGCCGAGCATCATCTTGGCCGGCCTGGCATTGGGGAGCGGCGAATTCATCCTCTGGCCGTACATTACCTATCGCAGCGGCTTCGTTTTCTTTTGGGCGTGCATCATTGGCGTCACGCTCCAGTACTTCATCAACATGGAAATCTCGCGGTGGACTTTGGCCACTGGCGAGACCGCCGTGACCGGCTTTTGCCGCTTGGGCCGTATCTGGGGTTGGGTGTTTCTTTTCCTGACCATCATTCCGCACATGATTCCGGCCTGGGCCACAGGCGGTGCTGAACTTGTCAGCCAGCTGGCCTTTGGCGATCCGCAACAGCACTCGCAATATGTGGCAATTGCCGGGCTATTCCTTTGCGGTTTGATTTTGACGTTGGGGCCAGTGGTCTATCGGACCGTGGAGCGAATGCAGTTGGTTCTGGTGAGCCTGATTCTGTTCATGGTCATCGGGTTGGCCATTTTGCTGGTTCGACCGGATGCCATTATGGCCCAAGCCCGAGGCGCGATCAGCATCGGCCAGTTTCCGCCAGAGGCGTCCGGGCTTTCTATTGCGACGTTGTTGGGGGCGTTGGCCTTTGCTGGAGCCGGCGGGGCGCTCAATCTCGGCCAAAGCAATTACATCAAGGACAAAGGCTACGGGATGGGCAAATTCGTCGGCCGGATCACGAGTCCGGTGACTGGCGAAGAGGAAGCGATCAGCGAGACTGGCTATCTGCTCAGGCTAACGGAAGCCAACGTGGCGCGCTTTCGCCAGTGGTGGAAGAAGGCAAACATCGAGCACTTCCTCAGCTTCTTTCTGACTTGTCTGGTCTGTCTCGTATTGTTGAGCCTGATTTGCTACAGCGTCTTCTACAACTCCGCTGGCGAACGGATCAACAACCAGTATCAAGATGACAATATCGAGTTCGTGATCGGCCAATCACAGTCGATTGGGGCGGGAACTCTGGGCTCATTCGGACGAATTGCGTTTCTGGTGATGGGCGTGGCCATCTTGTTTACCACCGAGTTTGGCATTCTGGATGTTGCCACGCGGATCTCCACAGACTTGATCAAAGTGAATTGGCTGCGCGAGAGCCGCAAATGGTCTGAAAGCCGCCTTTATTTCCTGATCTTGTGGATCACGATATTGACCGGCAGCGCATTCCTGCTAATTGGCGACGACCGCGTCAAGAACAGTCTGGCGTTGTTCCGTTTTGTCTCTGCGTTCAACGGCGCCGTGATGGCGCTCTATTGCGTGACGCTGCTTTACATCAATAAGCGTCTGCTTCCGGCGCAGGTCCGCATGAACACCTGGCGGACTGTGATTATGGTCATCGCCACGGCCTTCTTTGGGTCTTTTGCCGTTTGCGTGGGTCTGGTGGAACTCGGTTTGATCGACTTGTAGAGCTGCTAAACAAAAGCGCTCCGGATTTGGAAATCACTGGGGGTGCTTAGAACCGCAATTAGTCGTGAGGGATTTCTTCGCAGCATTTGGAATTCACCGCGCTTGTGATCACTTAGTCGTGGTCAGACCAATCCTCGCGTTTTTTCCCCCAAACCAGAGCAAGCTGCAAGTCAGTTAGCTTTGTGACGAGGATCAACGCCGCTACGCAGGCGAGCAGGATGAGAACGTCCGCTCCAATGCCGATCATCGCAGCGGTTTTCAGCACGGGCAGTGTTGGCGCCATGCTAAACAGTTGCGTGGAAAAGGTTGAAACGAGATTCGCGACGATCCACACGCCCCACCAGAACGAAACAACACCCGAACTCTCTTCAACTTGCCAGCTAAAAGGGTCTGTGCTAACTTGCCAGATTTCCTTCATCACCTGATACGGCTTCCAGAGATTGGCAATCGGAATGAAAAACCAGCCAACAGCCCAACCTGACGTGAACTCCATGTCGTGGGCACCGAAGTGATGACAGTTCTTGTTCATCCGATAGACCCACATCAAGAACGCGATGGCGGTCACGACATAGACAAGTGTGTAAATGCCAGCGATGACCAACTGGCGGATGTCGTTTGCGAATATCTCTTCGTCGCTCGCAAACGCGATGCGATCCAGCAGGCTCAGTTCGACAAGGTCCGAGATAACTATCACCAAGCACATCAGCATGCAGATGATGAGCATCACTTGAACGAAACGTGCCAGACCGCGCGGGTCAGAATAGAAAGTGTATTCGCCAGGTTTGGTCTCTGGCGGTGGGGGCGATTCAATACTCGAAAATTGGGGCGACATGTAAGGATTAGTGCTCATCTGTCAGACTCCCAAGACTATGCGACGCTTTTCTGGCAGTTGATGCGAAACAAGCCCTGACACGCGGTCTTACGCTGAATCGGAACGAAGGCAACCGCGGATTACGATATCCGTTCGCTGGACCGCAAACAAATTCCCGCTGCGGTTGCGCCAATTTCCCGCGAGACGCACATTTGCCGGTCATGTTGCCGCGCATCGGCGGGGTTCGCCCCCTGGAAACGCGCACTTTGGCCGGTACAATCAACGGTTCGTGGAAGTCATTGTTTGCGTGCGCCAGAGTTCCCGATGCCACCATTTTGGCGTCTTGGCGCAATCCAAAACCGCGACATCCGCGAATCCTTCCTTGGCAATCGAAGCTTTGATCGACGCTTTGCTGGTTTGGCAGTTTCTCGCCAGACGATCAGCGCTGTGTTGTGAAGGTTCGTAGCCATCAGTGCTGACAAATCTCCAACGCAAGAACCAGCCGCATGACAGAACCGCTCCGCAAGACGCCGCTGGCTGATTGGCACGTCGAACATGGCGGGCGAATGGTCGACTTTGCCGGCTGGTCCATGCCGGTGCAGTACACCTCGATTGTGGAAGAGCACAATGCCACCCGCGGCGCGGTGGGGATGTTTGATATCTCCCACATGGGCCGGCTGCGGTTTGATGGCCCGGATGCAGGCGAGTATCTCGACTCGCTGGTTACTCGTCGTGTTGCTGATGCAGCGCCGGGACGAATTCGCTACGGTCTGGTCACCAACAACAATGGCGGCGTCCGGGACGACGTGCTGGTTTACCATTTGCAGGATGCCGGCGGTGGTTCGTATTGGATGATGGTGGTCAACGCGGGGAATCGTGAGAAGATTCTCGGCTGGATCGACGAGCATCCGATGCCCTCAAGCGTGACCATGTCCGACCTCACCACCGACTGGGCCATGATCGCCATTCAAGGTCCCAAAGCTTTGCGGCTGTTGCAGCCAGTTGTCGAAGCCGATCTCGCCAACATGAAGTATTACACTGGCTGCGAGACGAAGATCGCAGGCCATGGCGGAATTGTCAGCCGGACAGGCTATACCGGAGAAGACGGTTGTGAATTGATCGTCGGCGCGAATATGGCCACGCGGATTTGGGAAGCATTGTTGGCAGAAGGCGTGAATTTTGGGGCGCGTGCAGCGGGACTGGGGGCGCGTGACACACTGCGACTGGAAGCGGGCATGCCGCTTTACGGTCATGAACTGAATGAAGAGATCACGCCGCTTCAAGCCGGGTTGAGCTTTGCCGTGACGAAGGGCAAAACAAATCATCCAGGCGCGGAAAAGATCTTTGCTTCGGCGGATGATGCCAGTTTGCCAGTGTTGATTGGATTGCAACTGGAGGGCAAGCGAGTACCGCGTGAAGGATACAAGGTCACCACGGGCGGCGGCGAGGTTGGCGGCGTGACTAGCGGCACCTTTTCGCCAACTTTGCAACGCCCTTTGGCGATGGCATACGTCAATCGCGCAAACGGCGAACCCGGAACAACTGTGAGTGTCGATGTCCGTGGCAGTGAGCTACCTGCCGAGGTGGTGAAGTTGCCGTTTTATCAGAGAGCAAAGTAAGAGATTTGCCCCTTGTGTTTGTCTGCCAAGCCACTCGCAGCGTAACTCTTCCCAGCCTCTAGTCTCTAGCCTCTAGCCCCTTCCATAATGAATCCCCAAGAACTTCTCTACGCCGAAACACACGAATGGGTGGCTGTTGCCGATGCTGAAGGGGGCAAGGTCGCCACCGTGGGCATTTCAGACTTCGCCGTGGAGTCTTTGACGGACCTGGTTTACATCCAGTTCAGCAAGTCGGCTGGTGACGCAGTTGCCGCAGGCGACACCTTCGGCGAGGTCGAATCGGTTAAGGCGGTAAGCGATTTGTATTGCCCTGTCAGCGGCGAGGTTGTGGCCGTCCACGACAAGCTGGCAGACAAGTTGGAGACCTTGAGCGACGATCCCTTTGGCGAAGGCTGGATGGTCAAGCTCAAGATCACGGACGAATCCGCGCTGGCCAAATTAATGGACTACGACGCTTACAAAAAGATGTGCGCGGAACAGTGAGAGGTAAGAGACTAGAGGCTAGGGAGTGCAGTCGCACCGCCTTCTTCTAACCACTGCCTCATTCGTTCTTCAAGGTTCCATTTCTGCTTCGAGCTTGCTTGACAGCGATACGCATTCCTTTCACTCGCCCTTTTCCCTTGCCCCTTATCTGTTTTCCCTTCTCTCCTGCCCCTTCTCTCCTGCCCCTTGTCTCCTGCCCCTTGTCTCTTACAGCTTGCCTCTCTCATGCCTTACGTCCTCAATACTCCGCAAGATCAAGCTGACATGCTGGCCGCCATCGGCGTTTCGTCCGTGGAAGAATTGTTTGAGATGGTGCCGGCGGAACTGCGGCTGGACCGCGCGCTGGATATCCCCGCGGCGATGTCCGAAATGGAGTTGACGGCGCACATGCAGGCGCTGAGCGGGCGCACGCGCAACGCCGACGATACCGTCTGTTTCCTGGGTGGCGGGAGCTATGATCATTTCATTCCCGCAGTTGTCGATTACGTTTCCGGTCGGGGCGAATTCTACACCAGTTACACCCCCTATCAGGCGGAAGCCAGCCAGGGCAACCTGCAGGCGTTCTTTGAATACCAAACGTTGATCACGCAGCTCACTGGTATGGATGTCTCCAACGCCAGTCTGTATGACGGCGGCAGCTCCGCTTCGGAAGCGGTGTTGATGTGTATTGGTGCCACGCGCCGCAGTGGCAAGGTTGTGATTCCCGCCTGCGTCCATCCGGAATATCGCCAGATTGTTGAGACCTTCCTAACGAATTTGAACGTCCAAGTGGAGGTGTTGGAAACACCTGAAGGTCTTGTGCAGCCAGACCAACTCGCATCAATCCTGGACGATACAACCGCTTGCGTCTTGTTCCAACAGCCGAATTTCTTCGGCGGTGTGCAAGACATGAAAGAGCTGGTTGAGATCACACACAAGGCTGGCGCGCTGGCGGTTGTTGCCGTGGATCCCATCAGCTTGGGGTTGCTGACGCCGCCGGGTTCGTACGATGCCGACATTGTCGTCGCGGAAGGGCAATCCCTGGGCAGTCCCATGGCTTTCGGCGGCCCGTATCTGGGCATCATGGCATGCAAAGAAGATTTCGTTCGTCGCATGCCAGGAAGATTGGCCGGCCAGACAGTTGATCGTCGTGGCAAGCGCTGCTGGGCCCTGACTTTGCAAACTCGTGAACAGCACATTCGCCGAGAACGAGCTACCAGCAACATCTGCACAAATCAAGGTTTGTTCGCTTTGCGAGCCAGCGTGTATCTCGCCCAGATGGGGCCGCAAGGGTTGCGGGACGTCGCGAACTTGAGCTTGCAAAAAAGCCGTTACGCGGCCGAGCAAATTAGCGCGAATGAGCGGTTCTCGTTGGCGTTCGATACGCCGACATTCAAGGAGTTCGTCGTTCGGGATGCGGCCGGCGAAGTGGAAAGTTTGATAAAGCACGCTTTGTCGCAAGGTTACTTTGCCGGCGTTCCGCTCGGTCAGTGGTATCCGGACATGGCCGATTGCTTCCTGGTGTGCGTCACAGAGAAGCGAACCAAAGCTGAGATCGAAGGGCTGGCGACTTGTTTGGCCCAAGCCCCGGCGAACGCTGCGGCAGTGCGGTAGCGATGATCGCTTGATAAGGATTCAATCTCGACGAAATACGAAATCAGTTTCCATGCGTAATACACTTGCAACCAAGCTTCTTTTTGAACTCTCGCAACCCGGACGCCGTGGCGGTTTGATGCCGGCGTGCGATGTTCCGGAGCATTCCGTGGACGAGTTGCTGCCAGGCGCGTGTGTGGCCGCGGAGCCGCCTCCTTTGCCGGAACTGGCCGAGCCGGATGTGATCCGCCACTACGCGAATCTCTCGCAGCAAAATATGTCCGTGGATACACACACGTATCCGCTGGGCTCGTGCACGATGAAATACAACCCGAAGCGCAATGAGCGTTTCGCGGCACTCCCCGGAATGGCCAACGTCCATCCCTATCAGCCTGACGAGTCTTTGCAGGGGATGTTGCAACTGCTTTACGAGGTGCAACAAATCCTGGCCGAGATTGGCGGATTGGATGCGGTCAGTCTGCAACCCGCGGCAGGCGCGCAAGGGGAACTCACAGCGCTGTTGGTTGCCGCCGCGTACTATCGAGACACGAATCAAACGTCGCGCCGCAAGGTGCTCATCCCTGACAGTGCTCACGGTACCAATCCCGCAAGCGCGGCCATGGCCGGCTTTGACACGGTCACCGTGAAAAGTACGCCCAAAGGCTATGTGGACATGGATGACTTTCGTTCCAAGCTGGACGAAACAGTTGCCGTGTTCATGATTACCAACCCCAACACGCTGGGCATGTTTGATCGGCTAATCAAAGAGATTGCTGATGCCGTGCACGATGCCGGTGGATTGATCTATTTGGATGGCGCCAACATGAACGCCATCTTGGGCATCACGCGGCCGGGCGATTTCGGCGCGGATATGATGCACTACAACCCCCACAAGACCTTCAGCGGTCCTCACGGCGGCGGTGGTCCCGGCGCAGGCCCAATTGCGGTTCGCTCCAAGCTGGAGCCGTACCTGCCCAGCCCTGTGGTTGTGAAGGAGGGCGACGAATATCGCTTGGCCTTTGATCGGCCAAAGTCCATCGGACGCGTCCGCAGCTTCTTTGGTAACACCGGCGTTCTCGTGAGGGCCTACTCCTATATCCGCACTCACGGCCCAGATGGCCTGAAGCGAGTCTCAGAGAATGCCGTGCTGAATGCCAACTATCTGCTCAGCCGCGTGAAGCATATATTTCCCGTCCCGCAGGGGGACCGCTGCATGCACGAGTTTGTTGCTAGCGCCAGCAGCTTGAAATCGGAAAAAGGCATCACAGCAATGGATATCGGTAAACGCTTGCTTGACTTCGGTTTCCATGCACCAACGGTCTACTTCCCGCCAATTGTTAAGGAAGCCCTGATGGTGGAGCCGACGGAGACAGAAAGCAAAGCCTCGCTGGATTCCCTGGCGGAGACGCTGTTCCGCATCACAGAGGAGGATGCGGAATTCTTGCACGAAGCCCCCCACAGCACCCTCATCAGCCGTCCGGACGAAGTCAAAGCTGCCCGCGACCCGGTGTTGTCCTGGCAGCCAGGCACGCAAGCTTGATGCCATTGCGTTATCAGGTTGACTTTTCCAGCTGGCGAAAGAGGGAGTGCAATTACGATACATCCTTACGCAAAGTTCATGAATTCTCTTTGACACTTTCATTTGGCATTGATATGCTGCCGATGGCGTCTCAGGGAGAGGGGATCCCTCATATCTTGTGTGGAATTCGGTCTTGGGCCGCTCAAACGCCGCAGAACTGCTCGCAAAAAACCTTCAGCAATCATCGCGATTTCTTTTCCTATCTTCCGCGATTTGCCGAGCCTGTTTTGCATCCCGTTGGAGTGTTGTAATGGAAGTTCGTCTTAAGGTTCTCGTAGGCAAAAACGCAGGGCAAGTCATACGTATTGCCGGTCCAAAATTTGTGATTGGACGGGCGGATGATTGCCATTTGCGGCCGCGCAGTGACCTCATTAGTCGGCAGCATTGTGCCCTCGTGCTCGAAGGTGAATACGTTGCCATTCGTGACTTTGGTTCCAAGAACGGCACCCAGGTGAATGGTCGCCGGGTTGAAGGGGAATTGGAGTTGGCCGATGGTGACGAACTGTCAGCCGGCCCGCTGCAGTTTGAAGTTCAATTGATTGGCGCTCGCAAGCCCAAGCCAATTACCTCAGGAAGTAGTGACGAAGACATTTCTGATTGGCTCACCGATTCCGCGGTGATGGATGGCTCAACGCGATCCTTGCCTGACCACGAGACCATTGAAATGATGATGGCAGCTTCGCAGACAACGCAATTGTCTGGCGAAGTGACGGATGCCGATCGCGAAGAGGATCGTAAAAGCCTGGAGAAGAAACTGGAGAAGAAAAAAGAGCCTGGCAAGCTTCCGCCGATTCCCAAGACACAATCGGAAAGCAGCGAATCTGCTGCCGCGGACATGCTGCGAAGGCTTCGCAACCTCCGCTAGGCACCTTCTGATAAATCACAAGCCGGGCACATGCCCGGCTTTTTTGTGCTTTATGCTTTCTCGCTCGGCGGCGGGGCTTTCTCGTTCGTCACCGGAATTCTACCCGGTTGCCGCGGCAGCCTGGACAAGCAGTTCTGCAATCTGCACGGCATTGGTTGCTGCGCCTTTGCGCAGGTTGTCGCTCACACACCAGAATGCCAGACCGTGCGAGTGGGAAATGTCACGCCGGATGCGGCCGATAAAAACTTCGTCGCGTCCTGCGCACTCGCTGGGCAGCGGGTAAGCGCCTGCGGAAAGATCATCGATGACTTGAATCCCATCGGCGGCCGCGAATAACTCGTGTGCCTCCGCGACGGAAATCGGCCGTCCCGTCTCCACCATGATGCTCTCACTATGGCAATGCGAAACCGGCACACGCACGCAAGTAGGACAGACTTCGATTGACTCGTCCTCAAAGATCTTGCGGGTTTCGTGCACCATCTTCATCTCTTCCGAGGTGTATCCTTCGAACTTCTCGGACCCGATCTGCGGGATCAGGTTGAAGGCGATGGGATGGGCGAAAGCCTTGGGCTCAAACGGGCGATCTTGAAGCGAGGATTCCGTGGCCGCGCGAAGTTCTTCAATCCCTGGCATCCCGGCTCCGCTGGTGGCCTGGTAGGTGCTCACCACAACGCGTTTGACCCGCGCGGCATCGTGCAGCGGTTTTAGCGCCACAACCATTTGTGTTGTCGAGCAATTGGGGCTGGCGATGATCCCCTGGTGACTGTCCATGGCGTGCGGATTGACCTCAGGCACCACCAGCGGGACATCGGGCTTCATTCGCCAATAGCCGCTTTCATCAACAACCGTGCAGCCCCGTTGGACGGCTTCCGGGATAAACCACTCGGCAACGTCATCGGGAGTGCTGGAGATCACCAGATCATTGTCAAACGCATCGGCCGTCAGCTCTTCCACCGTCCAGTTCTGACCGCGGAACTCCAGCACATCGCCGGCGGATCGGGAGGAAGCCAGGAAGCGAAACCGCTCAAAGGGCAGCTCCCGTTCCTCCAGGAGTTGGCGAATGATGCGACCAACAGCGCCCGTGGCGCCAACAACTGTCAAACTCTTGTACATGCCTTGCGGAATTGTAAGAACCATGACCAACCAGCGGCGAAAGTGCCAAACACGCCGCGTTCAAACTGCAAGTATAGCGCTGCGGGGCGGCGAAGAAAATGGGCCAGAGGACCAGCGTGGCATGGGCGGCAGCCCCCGTGGACGGTGACGCTTTGTGGCTGGCGTACAACCGGGCGAGACTGCCGATCTTTACATCCCGCGTCTGGCCAGCAACAATATCAGGGTCACGTGACGCGGTCCCAGGCGAATTGCACCGGGCCGTGTTTTTTTGTTGCCTGCTCGTTCATCACTTTTGCAGGCAAGCTCGTTTGAAGGTGGACCTTGAGCGAGTCAACATTCTCTATCGGGATTGGGCCCTTTCAAATTTGCCGCAGTTGAGTTGCACATTTGCAAAGGCCTTGAAGGAATTTTGGCATGAGTGACCGCGTTCCCATGACGCAAACTGGCTATGACAAGCTCGCGGCTCAGTTGAAAGAAATGCGCGAAGAACAGGAGCCGATGCTGTTGAAGCGCGTAGCCGACGCGCGCAGCGAAGGGGACCTCAGCGAGAATGCCGAGTATCATGGCGCGCGGGAATCGCTCAGCCACCTTCAAGCAAGAATGGCCGTGGTCTCGGACAAGCTTGCCAAGGCCCAGATCATCGATCCCTCAAAGATCGACAAGAGCCAGGTCGCCTTCGGAGCGACAGTCACACTGAAGGACCTGGAGTACGACGACGAGGAGGTCTACACGTTAGTGGGAGCTGGCGAAGAGGACTACGATACCGGCAAGATCCTGGTCACCAGTCCGTTGGCTCAAGGTCTCCTTGGTGCCAAGGTGGGCGATACTGTGGACGTGGAGATCCCCGCAGGCAACGTTAAGTTTGAAGTCCTCAAGATCGAGTACGACTTGTAGGGAGCCCAGCCTGCGTTAGAGCTTCTTTGGCCGGGGGATTTCCCGGCCCCCCTTGCGGTTACCGCGGCCCCGTCGCTTGCGGCTATCTGTTTTCTTACTGGCACGAGCGGCCACCTCGGACTTCTTCTTGCCGACCGAATCGCGAAGTTGATCGATACGATCGCGAAGCGCCGCGGCCCGCTCGAAGTCGAGATCATCGGCGGCCCGCATCATCTCTTCGAACAGTTCATTGATGAACTCTTCGGTCACGTACTCTTCCTCTTCGCCAATCCCCGCGGCTGCGTTGGCTTGCGCGTGTGCTTCGGCCAGGCTTTCGATCCCGGCTCGAATGTGCTTGCGGATTGTTGATGGCGTAATGCCGTGCTCGCGATTGTATTCTTCCTGCAAGACCCGACGCCGGGCGGTTTCCTCGATCGCTCTTTGCATCGAATCGGTGACTTTGTCGCCATACAGAATCACCTTGGCATTCACGTTGCGAGCGGCGCGGCCAATCGTCTGCATCAAGCTCGTTTCGCTGCGAAGAAAACCTTCCTTATCGGCATCCAGGATTGCGACAAGTGAAACTTCCGGCAGGTCCAAGCCTTCGCGCAGCAGGTTCACACCAACCAACGCTTCGAATCGTCCCTCGCGCAAATCGCGCAAGAGTTCAACCCGCTCGAACGCGTCCAATTCACTGTGCAACCACTTGCAGGCGACATTCTGCTCGTTGAGATAGTACGAAAGATCCTCAGCCAGACGCTTGGTCAACGTTGTTACCAAGACACGTTCACCAACTTTGGCCCTTTCACGGATCTCTTCCAACAGGTGCGGCACCTGACTGCGCGCAGGAACCACCTCGATAACCGGGTCCAACAAACCGGTTGGGCGGATCACCTGCTCAACAAATTCGCCGTCGGTCTGTTCAAGCTCATAGGGTCCCGGCGTGGCCGAGACGAAGATCGTATCCGGAATCCGCTTTTCCCATTCCTCAAACTTGAGCGGCCGATTGTCGATCGCACTGGGCAGCCGAAAACCATGCTCCACCAGCGTGGACTTGCGGCTGTAGTCGCCGGCAAACATGCCGCGAACTTGCGGAACCGTAACGTGTGATTCATCGACGATGAACAAATAGTCGCTTGGAAAAAAGTCCAGCAGAGTGTGCGGTGGTGATCCTTCCGCGCGGCCGTCCAAGTGCCGGCTATAGTTCTCAATGCCAGGGCAATAGCCAACCTCCAGCATCATCTCAATGTCAAATCTGGTGCGAGCGTTGAGCCGCTGCGCCTCCAGCAACTTGCCAAGGTTGCGAAGGTGCTCCAACCGCTCTTCAAGCTCTTGCTTGATTCCGCCCACGGCCGCCGCAAGGCGATCTTCCGGCATCACAAAGTGCTTGGCCGGATAGACAAAGAGTTCTTCCTCGCGGCGGATCACTTCGCCAGTCAGCGGGTTGATGATCGAGAGTTGTTCAATCTCGTCGCCCCACAGTTCCACGCGATAAGCAAACTCCTCATAGCCAGGCCAGATCTCAACGCAATCTCCGCGAACGCGAAACTTGCCGCGCGAGAACTCCACATCATTGCGCGAGTATTGAATGTCAACCAAACGCAACAGGGTCTCGTCGCGGTCCATCGTCGCGCCGCGCCTCAGCGTGACCATCATCTCCCGATAAGCGTCCGGCGACCCCAAGCCATAGATGGACGACACACTGGCCACAATCACAACATCGCGGCGGCTCACCAGGGCGCTTGTCGCTGCCAGGCGAAGCCGATCGATATCTTCATTGATGCTGGCGTCCTTCTCAATGTAGATATCGCGCTGCGGAATATAGGCTTCCGGTTGGTAGTAGTCGTAATAGCTGACGAAGTACTGCACGGAGTTGTGCGGAAAGAACTCGCGAAACTCCGAATACAATTGCGCTGCCAGCGTCTTGTTGTGCGAAAGCACAATCGTGGGACGTCCCAACGTGGCAATTACGTTCGCCATCGTGAAGGTCTTGCCGGAGCCTGTGACACCCATCAGGACTTGTCGCTTGCGGCCTTCGCGGACCCCACGCAAAAGCGCGTCAATCGCCTCGGGTTGATCGCCGGCAGGCTCAAAGGGAGCAACTAACTGGAACTCGGACACCGGGCAACCCTCTCATTCGCCGCAACGATTCGGAAACTCGAACGAAACACTCCATTCTACGGGCAGACGGCTTTAGAGTCTTGGCCCGTGGCTACCGAATTGCAGGAGTGGAATTTTGGGAGGAGGTTTTCGCGTCGGCAATTCACACTCTCGGCAGCTCGCTGGTGCCAATCCGGACCAGCGCTTCCACGGCATCATTCAATTGGTCAACCGAGATCCATTCGTCGCACGTGTGAGCCTGGGCAATGGAACCGGGCCCGAAGACGACTGACGGAACTCCCGAAGCGGCGATAACCGAAGCGTCCGTTCCGTACGCAACGCCGACCTGTTGTGACTCTCCTCGGACCGCCGCGGCACGCTCCGCGACAAATGCCGCCAGTTCTTGATTCTGGCCGCTATCCAAAGGCAAACCGCACAGGTGTGGCTCGTCGTGCTGAATGTGACGTTGAAGATCGACCTGCGAATCCGACGATCTGACGGAATTCGCAATGGAATCAATCAGTTCCTGTCTGGCTTGCTCAGGCTCTTCACCGGGCGTCAAACGCCGATCGATTTCAATCACACATTCATCCGGGACGGTGTTCACGCTCACACCGCCGCTAATCACGCCAACACTCACAGTAGGCCGGCCGCATAACGTATGGTCAAGCCCTGCGGTCGTCAGGGCATTGTGGTGCGTTTCGATGGCCTTGAGAACGGGCGCCACCAAGTAGATCGCGTTGAGTCCCTTCTCCGGATTCGAGCTGTGGCAGGCCTTGCCGGTTGTTCGCAGTCGCCAACGAATGGCGCCCTTGTGAGCGACAACAACGTTCATTTCCGTCGGTTCGGCGATGATCGCCGCTTGCGGTCGGTGCGGGATGATCTTGCGAATGCCAGCATTTGCGGAACTATTACTGTCCCAAGCTTTGACCAGTTCCTTTGCGCCGCTGAAGCCGTGTTCCTCGTTGATTGTGCAAGCGAGCACGATGTTGATCGGCCGCTGTGGCTCGTGTCTCAAACGCGAAAGCGCTGCCAACATGGCCGACATTCCGCCTTTGACATCGCACGAGCCTCGCCCGCAAATGCGATCGTCGGAAGATTGCGGCCGAAACGGATCGATCGTCATGCCATCAACAGGCACGGTGTCTTGATGCACTTCCCACAACATCGTCGGTGCATCGGTGCCACCAGTGGCGTCCAGCCGCGCCAGGATGTTTTCTCGCTGCGGCTCAACCGTTTGTCTCACACAAGGAAGTTCCAGCCGTGCAAACAAGTCCTGCAAATAGTCTGTGACACGAGACTCGAAATAGATGTCACCGGTCACCGCTTTGCCCATCGGGTTGACGCTGGGGATGGCGACCAATTCTCGAAGCGTTTCCGTCACAGAGAGCAGCATGCGAAGCCTGGCGAGCAGTGAATAACAGCGGGCGGTTTGACAGAACGTCGCGTGCGCATCATTGTATCGTCCCATCGGGTCTTCGCGACCCGCCGCCACTTTGCCGAAAGACCTCGACGGGATTTCTGTTCCACACGCGAAACCGGCACTTCATTCCGATAGCAAACTGCATGTCCGCAATTGACGACACTTTTGCCGCGCTGCGAAAACAAGGCCGCAAGGCCTTCGCGCCCTTTGTGACTGCCGGCGATCCCGATTTGGCCTACACGGCGGAACTCTTGCCGGCGCTCTCGGCGGCCGGCGCCGCAGTCTGCGAAGTGGGCATTCCATACAGCGATCCAATCGCCGACGGGCCGGTCATTCAAGCCTCTTACACGCGAGCGCTCGAACGCGGCATTACGCTTCGCGAGATTCTCGAAACGCTGGGGCAGGCATCCACCAATACTAAATGCCCGCTTGTGACCATGGTGAGTTACGCGATTATTCATCGCCATGGCCCTCAACAATTCATCGAAGATGCGCAAGCAGCCGGCGTCTCGGGCGCGATTGTGCCGGACCTGCTAGTGGACGAATCCGCAAACTTCAAACAACTCTGTGATGCCGCGGACTTTAGTTTGGTTCAACTGGTCTCGCCAGCCACACCGCGCGACAGAGCACTCCGCATTGCGGAAAACTCCAGCGGCTTCTTGTATTACGTCAGCGTGATGGGAATCACGGGCGAGCGCCGCGAATTACCGCCGGAACTGCTGGAGAACGTTGCCTGGCTCCGCAATCAGACCGCCTTGCCGATTTGCATCGGGTTTGGAGTCAGCACCGCGGAGCATGTTCGTCAGCTCGCACCTGTCGCGGATGGCGTGATTGTGGGCTCGGCAATTGTTCGCCGGATTGAAGCACTTGCCGACCGGCCCCGAGCAGAAAGTGTTGGCCAAATCGCTGACTATGTGCAAGAAATGGTTGCAGCGCTCGAATGACTCCAGCACGCTTTGAACTATTGTCGAACCAGCATGTCTGCCCCTAGCGACAATCCGTTTGCTGTCCCTTCACCGCCGGAATTCGCGCCGGTTGAAGTGGTGGAAGAAGAGCAGCGGCAGTTTGATGAAGAATCTGCCGTCAAGTTGTCGCAATGCTGGGCGCCAGCTGCCGTTGCCGGACTGTGTTTCCTGGCGTCTGGGATCGGTGTGGGGCTTGGCGTTTATTTCACGCTACCGTTTCCGCACTACGTTCCGCGTTTCATTTGCGCTACCATAGTCAGCGGGATGATCGTTCTCCCTTCGTTTGCCATTTTGTTGTTCGCCACGTCGGCGTTTCAACTGAGGAGGTCGGCGGACCTCGAACGATTCGTCCTGACCACCGGGCGTCAGCGGCTGGCAATTACGGCAATCTGCACCGGAATTCTCGGCACCCTGGCAATCTTCTTCTTCTTGATGATGACCAATTTTTACGCTTTCTATTACGACATTTGATGCAAGCTACAGATAAGTTCTGCCGATTAGCGAAACTTCTCCACCGCTTGCATCAGTATACTTAAGAAGTCGCCCCTGACGGATGAAGAGCGGGCGACCCTCGCGACGATTTCTCCCCTAGTGACTGCGCCGTCTGAGGCTTTCCTGCTCATTGAGCACTTTTGCATCCGGGCGCGGTAACAACAAGGCGACAGCGAACGTCGGAGAAACGCCAGGGTGCCTTGGCGCGTCGTAAGGGAGAAGCAATTCATGCGAGTGATCGGACTAAAACTCATCAGGCCAGTGATGTTTTGCTGTTCAACAAAGTGGCGATTTCTCGCCTCGCTGCTGCTGGTCACCGGCATTGGCGTTGCGGTATTCTTGCTTTGGCCGCGCACGGATGCTTCGCCCTCTGTCACGGTCCCAGAATCTTCAGGAACAGCGGCAACCGAGCAAACTTCCGCCGAGGCGTTAGCAGAAGGACTGGCTTTGGTCAGCGCGGCCAACGACAGCTTTGATGCGCGCATTCAGGACTACACCGCGAGTTTTGAAAAGCAGGAACGCGTTGATGGCGTGCTCCTCCCGCGGGAAACCATGGCAATCAAGATTCGCCAGCAGCCGTTTTCCGTCTACATCCACCACCTTGCTCCCGAAGATTTGCAAGGGCAGGAAGCCATTTACGTGGAAGGGCAAAACGATGGCAAGCTGATCGCACATCACGGCAGTTCGTTATTGGGTTGGTTGCCGCTTCGCTTGGTACCGGAAGGTCCCGTCGCCATGATGGGAAATCGTTACAGCATCAAATCTGCGGGAATGAAGAATCTGCTTGGGCAATTGCTCAAGCTCGCTGACGAACAGCAGGAGAATCTTGCACGCTGCGACATCCGCTGGATTGATTGCGAACCTGTGGACAACCGCCCTGTCCGTTGCTTGGAGATTCGCAGTCCGGCGCCATTGCCCGGTTTTCCGCTAGCGATCGCCCGAATCTATTTCGATTCCGGCTACAACGCGCCCGTTCGCTACGAAGCCTTCGAATGGCCGGAAGACACATCCAGCGAACCCATTCTGGTCGAGTACTATCAATACACAAGCGTCAAACTGAACGCCGGCTTGAGCGATATCGACTTCGATCCCGAGAACGAAGCCTACGACTACAACTGATTGGTCGAGGTGTTGCTGCTGACTCGTACGAGCTGCGATCCGTCTCTGCCGACGCATTTAACGAGAATGCTGCTGCGCCCGCAATGCGTTTTGCACGGCGAAGCCTTTGTGTGTACGCTCTTCCAGTTGGCTCCCTTTCGATTGGTTCACGCGCTCGGCAGAGAATTATGTTGCAGCAGTTTCTTCGCATCGTTTGTGCGTGCGCAGTTGTTGGCGGAGTTTTCACTTCGTTTGCCGCTGTAACGCATGGTGGCGATTGGCCACAGGTCCTCGGCCCTGCCCGCAATGGTGTGGCGAAAGATGAGCGCATTCTCGATAGCTTTGATGCTGATGGTCCAACCGAACTCTGGACGCGAGATGCCGGTCAAGGTGTTGGCGGCGTCGCCGTGCAGGGTGACCGCGTTGTGCTGTTTCATCGCACCGCGCAAGGTGACAGGGCCGAGTGTTTCCGCAAGTTGAACGGCGAGGTTCTCTGGCAATCCGCACACTTCACCACGCGTTATCAAAGCACCATTCTGGATGACAGCGGCCCGCGATGTGTGCCGGTCATCGCCGATGGCCGCGTATTTCTTTACGCAAGCAACGGCGATCTCCACTGCGTCAAGCTGGACGATGGCTCAACGCTTTGGTCACGCAGCCTGTTTGCTGACTACGCGACCGGCGCGGAAAGCGGATACTTTGGCGCTGGCTCAACGCCCATCGTTTCTGAAGGCAAGCTTTGGATCAACGTGGGCGGAAGTCGAGCCGAGGCAGGCATCGTCGCGCTCGATCCCGAAACCGGAAAGACGCTTTGGAAAGGAACCGCCGAAGGTGGCAGCTATTCGTCACCAGTGGAAGTTACCATCGCTGGCGAGAGTCGGTTGATTTTCCTCACTCGCATGAACTTGTTGAGCCTCAATCCGGCAACCCAGCAGGTGGATTGGCGAGTTCCCTTTGGTCAACGCGGTCCCACCGTCAACGGTGCCAGCCCGCTTGTCTTTGATGGGAACATCCTTGTCACGGCCGCATACGGAATTGGCTGCAAGTGTGTCGCGTTGAAGCTGACGCAGCCAGACGTCATTTGGGAATCACAAGACGCCATGGCGAGCCAATACACCACACCCATTGTGGTCAACGGCACAGCATATGGTGTTGATGGTCGACACGACTTAGGCGTCGCGCGGCTGCGAGCTTTCGATCCGCTGACAGGCGACGTGCTCTGGACAAAGAAAGGCTTTGGCAAAGCGACTTTGATCCTGGCCGATGGCAAACTGCTCGCGCTCACAACCGCTGGCAAGTTGGTTTTGATCGCTCCAGACAAGACCGCTTACAAAGAACTGGCGTCCGCGCAAATCTCCGATGAGCGATGCCTGGCTTTGCCTGCACTCAGCGATGGTCTGCTGTTCGTGAAAGATCAATCCAGCCTGAAGTGCCTTGATCTGCGCCGGGCGGACTGATCGCTTGGGCCTTCAAGTGTTTGCGTCTCAGTAGACAATCGCTTCATAAAGCGCAAAAGCCGCCAGCCCCGCGAACGAAGCGCTCCCCAACAGGGAGATTCCGGCGAAGTACCAGAACGCAAGCGGCTGCTCATCCCGCCGATAACCACCAGTCAAGCAGTTGGTGGCCGCCACGCCGGTCCGCAAAGCTCCACAAAAGGCCACAAACAGCGAACTGGCCGCAAACAGCGAAAGGGACATGCCCATCAAAAACAAGACTGCGAATGTCACGATGAATCTCCAGCAGGTACGAACGAACAGCGACAGCTTCGCGGAGACCGCGTCTGCCACTGCTCTTGAGCGTTAAGTTGCTCGGACCGTTACACGCAAATGATCGAAATTTGACTTCTCCCCTTCTCAAAACTCCCGCACGGGGCAAAATCTCCTGCAGAAACCGGCACTGCCGGCTGGGGCGTTTGGAGAAAGGGTGCGAGTCCGGAACCGGCAGAAGAGCGTCTTAGCGGGAGGATCGAGCGTGACGAATCTGGGCGAAACCTATGAGAAGCTGCGGGAGCACTTTCGCCAAACGGCCGTCTTTTCGTCCATTGAGGAATTGCTGGGCTGGGACGAACGGACGTTATTGCCGCAGGGTGCCGCGGAATATCGAGCGGAGCAACTGACTGCCGTTGCCGGACTGGTTCACGAAAGAAGAACCGATCCCCAAGTTGGTATCTGGCTGGCCGAGGTTGAAGCCAATCTGCAAGCCGGCGATCACTCGGAAGAGTTGGCGGCAACAATCCGCGAGCTGCGCCGCGACTACGATCGCGAATCCAAGCTTCCCAAGCGGTTGGTTGAAGAGCTGGCGCGGACGGCCGTTCTCGCTCAACAAAGTTGGGCGGAAGCCCGCGGGGCAAATGACTTCAAAGCGTTCTGCCCCTGGTTGGAAAAGCTGGTCGAACTGAAACGTGAGCAAGCCAATGCCCTCAACGGCAACGGTGATCTCTACGACGCACTCTTGGACGAATACGAACCGCAGGAGACAGCGGCCAATCTTCGCGTGGTGTTATCCAGTCTGCGAGACGAGCTCGCCAAGCTCCTGGCGGAAATTGTCGAGAGTGGGAACACGGCGCCTGTCGAACTCCTGCAGAGGAGCTTCCCCGTGGACCGGCAGGCGAACTTCGCCAAACACGCGGCCCAAGCCATTGGTTTTGATTTTGATCGAGGTCGCATCGACCTGACCGTGCACCCTTTCTGCGCAACGGTCGGTCCCAATGATTGTCGAATCACAACGCGCTACCACGAACGCCTGTTCGGCTCCGGCTTGTTCAGCGTATTGCACGAAGCCGGACATGGCATCTATGAACAAGGACTTCCTGCGGACGAGTTTGGGCTGCCGCTGGGAACGGCCACATCTTTGGGCATTCACGAATCCCAATCGCGGCTTTGGGAAAACTTCGTCGGACGCAGTCAGGCGTTTTGGGAACACTTTTTCCCCAAATTGACCGTCGCGTTCTCGTCCGCCATGCGCGATGTTTCCTTTGAGCAATTCTATTTCGCCATCAATGACGTTCGCCCCAGCCTGATTCGCGTCGAAGCCGACGAAGCCACATACAACTTGCACATCCTGATTCGCTTTGAGTTGGAGCAAGATCTCCTTCGCGGCGATTTGTCGCCCGCGGATTTGCCAGGCGCCTGGAATGAGAAGTACCAGCAATTCCTCGGCATTCAACCAGACACGGACACAGACGGGTGCCTGCAGGACATCCATTGGAGCGGCGGAGCCATCGGCTACTTCCCAACCTACACCTTGGGCAATCTTTACGCGGCCCAGTTGTTTGAAGCGGCCGATGCAGATTTGGGAGCGCTTTGGGCACAGTTCCGTCGCGGCGAATTTCAAGCGCTCCGCGAATGGCTCCGTGACAATGTTCACCGGCACGGTCGCCGCTATTCGGCCCGAGAGCTCGTCGAAAAAGTCTGCGGACAGCCGCCTTCTCACGAACCGCTCATGCGACATTTGCGCGGGAAGCTCGGCCCGCTCTACTCGCTGAATTGACCGTCACGCTTGGCACTTCGTCATTCCCGCGCAGGCGGGAATCCAGCCAGTCCAAAATAATCTGTGCCGTATCATCGCCAAGCAGCGAAGCCACTCTTCATTCGTTCTTATTCACACGCGGCGTTGTGGCCTCACATTGACTGGATTCCCGCCTGCGCGGGAATGACGAGTCGGGGGTTCGCATCCTGCGCACAGGTCCGTTGCTCCACCCCCTCAGGCCGCGCGGCTAGGCGATTTCAAATTCGCTTGCGAATAGCGCTCGACGAACTTGCGATAGTCCTCCGGCGTGTCGATGCCGATGCTCGGCGTGTTGACAACACGGACAGCAATGTTGTAGCCGGCGTGCAATGCGCGAAGCTGCTCGAGCGATTCGATTTGCTCCCACGGCGACTTCGGCAGCGTGGGAAATCGCAACAGAAAATCACGTCGATAGGCATAGATGCCCATGTGCTGCAAGAAGACCGGCGGGTCGGCCGTCAGCAATTCGTCTTTCCACTCGCGCGGAAACGGCAACACGCCACGGCTGAAGTAAATCGCCTGGCCTGCTGCGTTGCAGATCACCTTCACGCAGCCAGGCTGCTGCAGATCGGCTTTATCCCGCAGCGGCACGGCCAACGTTGACATCGTAGAACCCGCATCGTTGATCAAAGCCGCCACGCAGGCATCAACCGCTTCGCCCACGATCTCAGGTTCGTCTCCTTGCACGTTGACGAAGATATCCACATCCGGCATGCCCCGGGCAACTTCCGCCACGCGGTCGGTCCCACTGGCACAATCCGGAGATGTCATCACAGCCATTCCGCCAAAGCTCCGCACCTCGTCGGCAATCGCTTCACAGTCGGTCGCCACAATCACTCGCAAAGCCGAATGAGCCGCGGCGGCGCCTTCGTACGTATGCTGAACGAGCGTCTTGCCGGTCTCGCGGAGCAGCATCTTCCGCGGCAATCGCGTCGAGTTCAATCGCGCGGGAATCACAACAACAACTTTTGGCATGCTCATCCGTGAATCCATTTTTCTTGCGTCCTGCAAAGTTGCTTGGCTGCCACTTGTTTGCCAACTGTGTACCTTCCGGCAGCCGCGAAGGTGCCACGGGTAGCTCTTCCTGCTATCCGACACTCTCACTTCCACTTGCGGGTGCCACGGGTAGCTCGCGACCCGTGCTTCCTTGCATGCCGACAAACGCTCGGAACTCCATAATTCCAAACTGGCCACAGCATTGAACCCCGTCTCACTCACTCCAGGCAAGATCACTTGGACCCGAAGCTGCCAGATCGTTGACTCTGGCCGAACTCGGCCGATACTGGAGCCACGCTAGCAGCCTTTTTCTTGCATTCCCGAGGATTCCCGATGGCCCGCCCCTTCGCAACATTCGCAACATTCGTCTGCAGCCTTGCAACCGTTTTTTCAAGCGTGTTGATTGCCAGCCCAACCTCGGCACAAGAATCCTCACCCGCAAGCCGGCCGAACATCGTCTACATTCTTGCCGACGACTTAGGCTATGCCGATTGCGGATTCAACGGCGGCACTCAGATCAAGACTCCCAACCTGGACAAGCTCGCCGGCGAAGGTACCGTCCTGGAATCGTTCTACGTGCAGCCGGTCTGTTCGCCCACCCGGGCGGCCCTGATGACCGGCCGTTATCCCATTCGTCACGGACTGCAGGTGGGTGTGATTCGCCCGAATGCCGAGTTCGGCTTGCCGCTGGAAGAACGGATGCTTTCCGTCGCGCTGCAGGAAGTTGGCTACACCACCGCCATCACCGGCAAGTGGCATCTGGGAAGTTTTGATCCGCAGTACTGGCCGCACTCGCGCGGCTTTGACCACTCGCACGGCCACCTGTTTGGCGCGCTCGATTACTTCACGCACATTCGCAATCAAAAATTGGATTGGTACCGCAACGGCGAGCAACTCGATCAGCCTGGCTACACCACGCAACTTGTGGGCGAAGAGGCGGTGAAGTTTGTCAAAGAACAATCAGGCGAAAAGCCCTTCTTCCTCTATGTGCCTTTCAATGCGGTTCACACGCCGTTGCAAGTGCCGGATCACTATCGCGAGCCCTACATGGACTTGCCGGAACAGCGCAGCAAGTTGGCCGGGATGTTGGCAGCGATGGATGAGAGCGTCGGCAAGATTGTGGACGCGGTTGAGGAACAAGGACTCCGCGACAGCACGCTGTTCATCTTTTCCAGCGACAACGGCGGCTTCCGCCCTCGCCGCGTGACGGACAATGGACCCTTGCGAGCCGGTAAGGGCACCCTGTACGAAGGCGGTGTCCGCGTCGCGGCGTTCGCCACCTGGGATGGGCACATCGCCGCCGGCGAACGCAACGACGAGCCGGTGCACATCGTTGATTGGTTCCCCACATTGCTGACTTTGGCCGGTGGTTCTTTGGAGCAACCCAAGAAGTTGGACGGTCTGGATATCTGGCCCACCTTGACCTCAGGCAAGCCATCTCCGCATGAAGAGATTCTCCTGAACAGCACACCCAACAACGGCGCCATCCGCGTAGGCAACTGGAAGCTCAAGAGAAACCGCAACCAGCCGCCGGAACTGTACAACCTGGCGGAAGACCTGGGCGAACAAAACAACGTCGCCGAAGCCAACCCCGAAGTGGTCAAAGACCTGCAAACGCGCCTGGATCGCTACGCCGCGGAAGCCCTGCCGCCAAAGAACCAGCAGAATTGAATGGCGGGGATGTTAGGTGTTCGGGCGGGTTGAGTGCGACGCAGGCTAGGTGTATCCGCGCAACGGCAGCCGATGAATCCTCACTCGACAATGTCCGATTCCACCTGGCGTTCTTCGGGTTCGTGGTAGAAACG
>CALJLD010000141.1 GCA_937982665.1 uncultured Planctomycetales bacterium | reverse complement strand
CCTCAACGAGAGTCTCCGCCCAGGCGCGGCGAGTAATCTACGAGATGGCTATGCTTGAGCCAAGATTGATCCCGCGTGCGCGCACTCGCAGCACCGCTATCGCAAGCAGCCACGTTGGCTCATTGTCCCTGACGACGTGCCACTTCGGCTTCGTACATGGCTTGCAGCCGCGTCAAGAAATCCGCGGCCGTGTAGATTTGACCGGTCGGCTTGTTGAAATCCGTGCCCTTGGGCGTGTTCTGCAATAGCTTGCCCAACTCGTCACCACCGTTGGCGGTCGTCAAATAGACAATCAATTCGTCCCCGCCGGCGCCATTGATCAACGCATGCACCGTCTTGCGTCCGTGTGGCAGTCGCGAGAGCCGGTCCAGCTTGTCATACGATTGCGGCAACGCGGCGATCTTCTGCATGAATTTTCGTCCCTGTTTGGTCCGCAACTCCCTGGCCAAAAAAGCCGTGTCGGGAAGCACGTCACGCAAGATCGTTGTCTTGTCAAAGTCCTTCCAGCCAAACAGGCGAATGTCCTCGCAAACCAGCTCGACCTGGCTCTTGGTCACTAAATCTCCCGGCTGCACACTCGGCAAGGCGGCAAAGCTGCGTTCCACAACTTGCTTGAGTTCCTCGAACGACGGCAGCTCGTCCTGCTTGGCATCGCTGGTACCCTGGGTGGCAGGCTTCACAACCTTTTGGGCTTCGCTCGCCTGGGCAAACAACGTTGCACATGGGATCAAAGCAAGTGTGACAATTCGCGCGGCGATAGTCATTTGGCAGTTCCTTGAAGACAAGTCGTTCTGGCGCGTTCGCTGTTCTCTCGACGCTCAAAAAACCTAGCACGCCTCGAACCGTTCAAGCTGTTGGCTATGCGGTTCGTGCGGGTTTTTCAGTCTGTGCCGGTGGCGATGCCGGCGGTCGACGTTACGATTGAGTGACACGCAAACCTTCTTATCGACACTCGCGCCCGCCCATGCCCATTCAAGTTGTCTCTGTTGATCATCCAGATTTGGATCCATTTCCCATGCCGGACCGATTTCGGCACGAAGTTGCGTATTTCATGAGTGTTCCCGGCGAAGGAAACACCCCTGCCGTGGGCGAAGGCGAATATTGGGTGCGGCGAGAAAACGCGCTCCGCTGGATGGATGACGGCATTGTGGAGATTATCTCGCCCTTGGATTCTGATGCGATGGCCGAGATCGAACTCAGCGAAGAACAGGAAGATTGGCTCGATTGGATGATCGAGCACGAGATTCAACACATTCGCCTGGTTGGCTGAGTTATCATGAGTTCTGGCGTTTTGGAACGCCCAAAAGTCCGCAGCGCAAACGGCGCGTTCGCATTCGATTGCGACAAACTCTTCACAGAAACTCACAATGCTCAGCGTCGTTCGCCGACTTCGGAAGCCGCTCTTCGCGATCCCCGCCGCGATTGTGTTATTGCTTGCCAGCGGCCTGACCGCCGATTGGTGGTACGGAATCCCCGATGGCGAACAATCGCGCTATGTGGGCGGCGATTCGTGCATCGCTTGCCATCAGTCCGAACACGCGAAGTGGCGAAACTCTCACCATGACCTGGCCATGCAGTTGGCCAACGGCGAGACCGTCCTCGGTGACTTCGCCGATGTTGAGTTCGATTACCGCGGCGTGATCTCCAAGCTCTTTCGCGAAGACGACGAGTTCTTTGTCACAACCGATGGCGCTGACGGCGAGTTGGCCACCTTCCCGATTAAGTACACCTTCGGCGTAACACCGCTCCAGCAATACATGGTGGAGTTTGAAGACGGCCGCGTTCAAGTGTTGCCGTTCTGTTGGGATACCAAAGCCAAGCGCTGGTTCCATATCTATGAACAAGACCCGCACACCATTCAGCCGGAAGATCCCACGCACTGGACGAACGTGGGCCAGAACTGGAATCACACTTGCGCGGAATGCCATTCCACGGACCTGGTCAAAGGCTATGACTTTGCCAGCGATACCTTCCACACAACATTCAGCGATATCGACGTCAATTGCGAAGCCTGTCACGGCCCCGGCAGCCACCATGTGGAGATGGCCGAAAGCTGGTCACCGTTTTGGGACCGCAAGCGCGGTTACGGCCTGGCAAAGCTCAAGGGGACGGACACCACAACTCAGATCACACAGTTGGAGACCTGTGCGAAGTGCCATGCGCATCGGGATGCCGTCCATCCGGGCTTTCATGCCGGCGATGACTTCGACAGCCACTACAGGCTTTCCTTGCTGGACACAGGCTTGTATTACCATGACGGCCAAATCTTGGAGGAAGATTATGTCTACGGTTCGTTCCTGCAGAGCCGGATGTTTCGCGAAAACGTTCGCTGCACTGATTGCCACGATCCGCACACCGCGAAGCTGAAACGGCAAGGCAATCAACTCTGCGCGGAGTGCCACGTCCCGGCCAAGTACGATACGCCCAATCACCATCATCACGCTTCCGGCTCGCCCGGCGGCGCCTGCGTGGAATGCCACATGCCGGAGCGGACGTACATGGTGGTTGATCCTCGCCGCGATCATAGCATCCGCCCGCCGCGGCCGGACCTCTCGCTGGTATTGGACACGCCCAACGCTTGCACAGACTGCCACATTGAGCAGGCGTTTGCCGCGGATGGAATGGAAGGAATCCGGAACAACCCTCGGCTTGGTCCCAAGACCATCGCGGAGGCGCCGGACGAAATTCCTCGCGATTACGCAGAGTGGCTGAGCAAATCCCAAGATGGAGATCAAACCGCGCGGCAGGAGATTGATGCCTGGAATCAATGGGCGGCGGACGCGTTCAACAATTGGTACGGCGAAAAACCAATCACGGAACATTTCGCAATCACGCTCGACGCAGGCATGCAGGCGAAACTTCCTGAGTCGTTGCGCCCTTTGAATGAAAGCGGAGAAGTTGATCGACCGGCCGAGTTGGCGCAGATCGCGCGAATGTTGACGGAACTCTCCAAGAACCGCGAAGTCGGCCCAATCGTCCGTGCGTCGGCCGTTTCCCTCTTGGGCAACTTCCCCACTTCGCGAACCATCAACGCAAACGCCGAGGCCTTGGAGGACCCATCGCCGCTGGTCCGCCGCGCTGCGGTCGCCAACTTGGAATCGTTCTATCCTGTCGATCGCATTTCGGTATGGCAACGCGATCGGCTGCCACCGGCATCGCAACAGCAACTCGATGCTCAACTTCGTGCATTGGTTAAAGCACTCGTTGAACCGTTGAGTGATCCGGTGAGAACAGTCCGCAACGAGGCAGCCAGAGTGGGCGCAATCATTCCAAGAGCTTTGCTTACGCAGGATTCGCGCGCGGCGCTCGACAAGGCGATCGACGAATACAAGACAGGCCTGTTGAGCAATGCCGATCAGGCCGCCGCGTGGACAACTTGGGCAGGCGTCCTTGAACGGCAGGCAAAGCTCGAGGATGCCGAGGATGCCTACAAGAACGCCCTGCAACGACTCAACGAATTCATCCCCGCGCGGATGGCCCTGGCAACGCTCTACAACTATCAAGGCCGTAACCAAGAAGCCGAGACTTTGCTACGCGAGGCCATTCGAGTTCTGCCGGAACTCCCCGAAGCGCGATACAGCTTAGGGCTGCTGCTGGCCGAAGATCCCAATCGGCTCCGCGAGGCGCAACAGGAATTGGGCGAAGCGGCCCGGCTCGCCCCATCGCAACATCGCATGCGTTACAACAACGGCCTCGCTCTGCAGCAGTTGGGCATGTGGCCGGAAGCCGAAGCCGAACTCGCGGCCGCGGCCAACCTGGCTCCCGGTTCAGTCGATTATCAAATCGCACTCATGGCTTTCTACGAAAGCCGCGCCACCTGGCACAAAGCGCTGGAGGTCGCCCGCCGTCTCAAGACAATGCTGCCGCAAAACCAGGAGATTGATGCCAAGCTCATCGAGCTCCAACGCAAGACGGCCAACCAGCCCTCCGGCCCCGGGCGGGAGTGAACTGCTTGGGCAAGTTTGCCGAATCAGAAAACGCCATTGATCCAAGGAGCCTCTCCCGCTCGTGTTGCCGATGGCCGCTGCGCAACTGACACCGCCCCCGTCATTCCCGCGCAGGCGGGAATCCAGTCAAGTCTGAAGTCACTTGTCGCTCAACATTCCGAGCGGGGGATATGTTGCTTTGTCATTCGTCATGTGTTGCACCTGGCGTCATGTCGCGGTGTCGACTGGATTCCCGTCTTCACGGGAATGACGGGAGGCGCCGTTGCCACAAAAGCTGTTCATTGGCCAAGGGCAATTCCGAGGCTGATCGGAGAAATGTTTTCCGCGTCAAAAATATGCGCTCGCGCGAGGCGCTACCTTTCGCGCCGTAAGAATCTCAGCCAGCATTCCCGGCTGCCAACTCTCCAAATCATCCGCAATGCCGGGTGTAACCCCGGCAAAACAGCCCGTGACCCAGGGTGTAACGCCGGGCGTAACCCCGGGTGTAATGGCGGATGGTAACCCCGGGTGGTAATCCCGGGCGTAATCCCGGATTCGGATCTCGGCCGATAAGCTTTTTTGGCGCGAGATCCGCGCGTCGCAGATTTTTTTAAAACTCGTGTTGCCCACTGCGCAGCTTC
>CALJLD010000140.1 GCA_937982665.1 uncultured Planctomycetales bacterium | reverse complement strand
TTCATATAGATCGCGATGCCCAGGAAGTCGATCAGCGAGGCCACGAGGGGGTTGCTCATCAAAGCGGGGTCCAGTCCAAGTTTGTGAAACATGAGCGGCAACAATGTTCCGGCTGCAGTTCCGCACATCACGACCAAGAACAAAGCAATTGCAACCACAGCCGAGCCCAAAACCCCAGGAGTCAGAATCAGCGAAACAAAGAAGGCCGCCGTGGCCAGGATTCCGCCAAGCACCGCGCCCATGGCCAATTCGCGACGGATCACACGCCAGCCGTCTTTGAAGGTAATGTCGCCAGTGGCCAGCGCCGTGATGACCAATGTGGCCGATTGATTGCCGGTGTTACCACCGCTGGAATTGACAAGCGGGATGAAGAACACCAGCCAACTGGTGGCCGCGAACGTGGCTTGATGCCCTTGCAGTGCAACGGTTGTGAGCAGCGCCCCGCAGAAGAAAATGGCCAGCCAGATGCCACGTTTCCAGATCAGCAGCGGCAAGCGCGTTTCCAAATAACCGTGGTCCAGCGGATCAATACCGCCGGCACGATGCGCATCTTCCGTCGCTTCCTCGCGGGCAACGTCGATCACATCATCGTGCGTGACGATGCCGAGCATGTGGTGTTCGTGATCGACAACCGGAATGGCTAGCAAGTCATACCGCGCAACTTTGTGCAGCACCTCTTCCTGATCTTCTTCGGCTTCGACGGAGACGACATCGCGCTCCATCATGTCTTCGATCTTGACGTCAGGATGGCCCATGGCGGAGACAAGCTGCCGGGCAGAGACCGTCCCGCGCAGATGGTCTTCCTCATCCAACACGTACAGATAGTAGATCGTCTCCAGACCTTCGGCTTGATGGCTGAGATCCGCAAGCGCCTGGCGTACGGTATCGGTCTCTTTCAGCCGCGCGAATTCCGTGGTCATGACCGCGCCGGCGGTGCCTTCGGGATAGGCTCGCAGGCGGAGCACGTCTCGCCGCATGGCATTGGGTAACAGCGGCAGCAGTGTTGCCACGCGCTCCGGCGAAACATGGTCCAGCAGATCGACAAGATCATCATTGGGCAGCCGCTCTAGCAAGTGAGCGACATCGTGCTCCTCGGCCGTTTCGATGATTTCAACTTGCCGGGCGGGCTCAAAATACGCAAAGATCTCCACACGGGTGACGTCGTCCGCGTGCTTGAGCACGCTCCAGGCTTCATCCGCGGACAGTCCTTCCATGAATTCCGCCGTCCGCGCCGGGTGCAGCGCCTGACAGAATTCTTCCAGCTCCGCGGCATTGTTCTCCGCCAACATCTCGCGGAGTTCCGGCAAGTAGAGCGTGTTGGTCACAGGCTGTGTCCTCGTGAAAGACCTCGATTCGCGTAGTGCGGACAGAGTCGATTTTCGACGAAGACCGAAGAATTACTAGACGCCTGCGGCTGGATTGACGACAAGCCACCAAGCCTGGCCGCGCACTTAAGGCTCGCCCTGAGTCGAGTGCGGACATGTGACCGCCCGGTGCTCAGGCGTGCAAGGCGACAAAAGGAAAGGGACAACACCTGGACGACATCATCCGTTGTGATTGCGATCTATAGCGGCGAGCAACCCCTACGCATGCGGATATATGTTGCTCTGATCGCCAACTTAGTCGTTGCTCTTCTCGACGTATTCCTCAACCTCATCGCCGCGGACAAGCGAAAAGCCTTTGACCTGCTTGTCATCGTCGCGGTCAAAGCGGACATTGGGGAGCGGCGTTGCCGTTCTGGTTCCGGCTGGAAGCGTGAGTTCAAAAGTGTCGTCGCCCAGCGACTTGAGCTCCAACGCCAATCCGCCATCCCGCTGATACATCAGCTTGCCATCTTGGACAAAGACTGAGCGCATACCGTACTTGCCAGCGTACTCGCTGTCGTCGCCGTGCATGGCAGCGTCTTCGCCGTTCTGGGACTTTACGAATGAGACACGTCCATTCTTGCGGTCATAGGTGACGGCCATCTCTTGACACCAAGCATAGCCCAACACGCAGATCTCCTGATCCGTCAAGAGAACAGGCATGATCGTGAGCATCGGCTTTTCGGTTGTTTGATCGCCGACTTTGAGGTTTCCTTCGATCTGTCCGCCTTTGATTTCCACTTCGCCGGAAACGCTGCGGCCTCGGCCGATGGTCCTGAGTTCGCCATCAAAGCTGAAATCCTTGACGGACTCTTCACCAATCAGGACAACCCCGGCAAAGCCAGAGTCAAACGCGGCACTGAATGTTTCGCCGCCCAGTTCAACTTCAAACGTGGGAACAGGCGTCGCGAAGTTGCATGTCAGCACGGTTTCGCCGTTTGGCTCTTCCAGCCCATCGCCACCGACAACAATGCGATTGTTGGGAAAGTCCAGCGTGACTGGCAAATCGCCAAAGACATCAAGTCCTAGTGAGCCGGTAATGTCTTCTCCACCTGAGAATTGACCACGGTCAAAGCCGGCGGCTTCAAAGTCTCGGACATCAACGTCTCCGATTTGCAGGCGATCAACCGTGACAATGTCGGCATCGATTCCTGGCCCAGCGCCGGGTCCTCGAATGTTGGTCTCGCCGACGACAGGCAGCTGCAGTTTGTTGACGAACTCCGTGTTGAGCGTCGTCGTGCCTGCGCCGGTATCGAGATAGAAGAGAAACGGTCCCTGCCCGTTGACGTTGGCTTCAATGACGGGGACTGGCCGGCCTTGGCCCATTCGCATCGGCCATGTGACCTGCCCGTCCTTTGTTTCTGCGCTCTTGGGTGTCGTCCGCGGAAAGCGAACTTCTGCCTGGCTGTCTTGCTGGTTGTCCTGCTGAAGACTGGCGTCGGCTTGCGAGCCTACGGCTCCGCAGATGAGAGCGATCAAGAATGCGGCTTTGTACATGTGCGAATTCCGGTTGTGAGGGATTGCCCAACGTGACGAGCATTTTGGCAATGGGAACATTGCGGAGGCCTGCCAGTTATGGTTACCAGTTGAAGTTGCAATCTGGCGAAAAATAATGACTTTTTTCAACATCAAATATTCCGATTCGCAATAAACAACTGGGAGTGCCACACTTGCGCGTTTGACGAGGTTGTCCCAGGCTGACGATGGCGGTCGCACCCACGTGGCTCCCGCTCAAACATCGTAAGCTCTGACCCACTACCAACTTGGCAAAGTGCAGCACTTCGCCGCGGTAGTCACTCTTCCGGCAATGACTATACTTGGCGACATGCCGATCCCCTTCACGCCTTACCCACAATCTGCCCTGTTTGTCGGCGGGACGTTATGAAGTCCGCCGAACACGCCGAAACGACCACGGACGATAGCTCTTCGATTCCGTCCATTGATGCTGTAACCGGCCAATCGGTCGATGGCACTTCCGTCGATGTCGCGACACGAACCCAACGGGCGGCGACAGCGCGAGAATTCGTTGAGCGAAATGAGCCGCGAAACCTGCTCTGCATGGCAGGGCATCATGTGTTGTTGCGGATCGGCTGGATCTTCAAGACTGAGAGCGTGGTCATGCCGGCGTTCTTTGACGCCATCGCCCCCGGTGCTTGGGCCGGCACGCTGCGCGGCTTTCTGCCGGTGCTGAACCGTATTGGTCAGAGCATTCCGCCGCTGCTGTTCGCGCGGCGTCTGGCAGCGCTTCCTCGCAAGAAGCTTGCGCTGTTTTGCTTCTCAACGTGCATGGGCTTGGCCTTCATCACGCTGGCCTTGTTGTTGCTCGCCGGGGTCGGTGTTGGTTCGTTGTGGTTGCCGATCCTGTTCCTGGCAATCTATGCGTTCTTTTTTTCGTGTGTCGGCTTGGGCAATCTGAGCTTTGCCACGTTGCAAGGAAAGTTGATTCGGCCGACGCATCGCGGGCGATTGCTAACGCTGCATACCGTGCTGGGCGTTGTTGGGGCAACATCAGCCGCGTTTTTTCTGATGAGCCGCTGGTTGCGAGACAACACGCCGGCGGAATTCGGTGTGCTGTTTTTGTTCACTGGTGGTTGTTTCCTGGTTGCGACGGTCTTCGCCCTGGCGACGCGCGAGCCAAGTGACGATCATCCTGCCGAGCCACGTATGGGAATCCGGGGGACTTTCGCGGCAGCACTTTCCTTGCCCCGCACCGATCCAAACTTTGGTCGCCTGGCGTCGGTTGCCATGTTATTTGGCACGGCACTGATGCTCTTCCCACACTATCAAGCGTTGGCGCGGGAACGCCTGACCTTGCAAGGCTCGGCCCTCGTTGGTTGGGTGATTGTGCAGAACCTGGGCATCGGCGTCTGCAGCTTGCTCATCGGTCCGTTGGCGGATCGCCGCGGTTATCGGCTGACGATGCGGGTGGGCATCTTCTTGACCGTCGTCGCGCCAATTTCGGCGGTTGTGATTTCACATCTTGATCCGGAAATCGGCCGCAGGCTGTTTTGGATCGTGTTCATTCCCGTTGGGCTGACGCCGTTATCGATGAAATCGATGAACAACTACGCGCTGGAGATTTCATCGCAACGGGATCATCCGCGCTACCTCAGCACGCTCAGCTTGTGCATGGCGTTGCCGTTTGTGTTCTCGCCAGTTGTGGGCTGGCTGGTGACAGCGATTGGGTTTGATGCCGTTTTCTTGGGGATTGCTGCCCTTCTGCTGATCAGCGGACTGCTGACATTTCGCTTGAAAGAACCCCGGCATCATCCGGAATTTTCCGATGCCGAGAACTGGGACGAATGATGTATAGACTTATTCCGCGGCGCGTGGCGGACGTTTCCAATCCGCCGGCTCCGGTGGCATGGACGATTCCAAGTCAACGCCCAGTCCATCAGCGATGCGATTGATGTAGTTGAAGTACGCAGCCGCTTGATATGCATCGTGGATCGCCTCGTCATCAAATCCATTCGCGCGAAGCTTCTCCACATCCGTAGCGCCCATTTCCCAGGGCTCGCGCGTAAGGCGATAAGCCATGTCGGCGAGCGCTCGCGCCGCTGGCGTCAATGGCGCCTTGCGGTAGTCATCAGCAACCCGCTGGACGGCTTCATCAATGGCGTCTTCGTCAATCGCGTCTGCGCGATCTTGCTCGCTGGCATTTACAATCTCAAGCACAGCCGAGGCAATCACATCCTTCTTGATCTCAGCACGGAGATCGTCTGCGTGCGAAAGCGTTCAGTAATAGCAGTTGTTCGCCCTGGAGACGACCACGGCAATCATCTCGCGCTGTGCTCGGGTGAGTTTGCCTGGCCGCATCATCGCGGCGACGTACAACGCCATTGAGCTTTCGAGCGTGACCGGATTCTGGCTCATCACACGGAGAATCTCGGCGATGTAGTCGGCGCGCTTCATCGCCGCATCATAGATCTTTTTGAGTCGGCCGGTAGCTTCCTCAGGCGCGATCTTCTTGATGTGAGTCATGAATGAAAGCACACCCTTTATTTCCGCGCTGTTAAGCCAACGCGCTTAGACTACGCGCTGGCGGCCAGTTTTTGGCCGACGAGTTCGACCATTTGTCCTTCATCAGGGAACTCGCCAGTGTCGAGCTTGGAGTACATCAGCTCGCTGTCGAGCGTAAGCTCAAAACAGCCACCGCCGGAGGGGACAAGTGTCAGGCTCTTGATCTGCTGCTTGTAAGTTTCCAAAAGCTTGGTCGTCAAACTGACGGCCTTGGGCTCATAGTTTCACATGGAGCAGTAGCGAAGTTCGATCTGCATTTTGGACCTTTCTTAATGCTTGTCACTGTGGCGATAGTCAAGTGGGAATCAAGACCGCAGGAATCATTTCGCCGGAGGTCGGTAAGGCAACCGGACCGGCCATGTTTTCCGCCTAACTTCTTTTGGCGGACTTCTTTTTTTTCGTCACTCTCTTTGGGCTGGCCTTGGACTTTTTGGCGGATGCTGTCTTTTTCTTGGCGGATTTCTTGCCTGCTGCTGGCTTCTTGCCTGCTGTGGCTGACTTGGGTGTTGATTTGGGCGTTGACTTCTTCTTTCCCCCGCCGAAGATTCCATCCCAATTCTCTGAATACTTCTTGGTGCTGCCGGTGTGCAAAACGGTCATGGTGATTCGTATCGAGTTTCAAAGCAAACAAGCGAATAGACGCGGCGAAAAACGTTGCCGCTGAGCGATTCTGCCAACTCGCCACCGCAGCGCGAACCCCAAAAAACGTGCAGCGCGGCGTCATCCGTGCTCATCGCACTAGCATACGACCTCACTGAGGAGCGCACCTTTGCTTTGCAAAATCCGATAGCGACCCTATCCGCAAGAGATGGAAGCCCCGGAATTCGCACTTCCGCCTCGGCCAACCCAAGATTGATGACTGACAAAGCACTAATGCATGGCGGCTTCGAGAGATTCCGGCAAACGAATCACAAAGCGCGATGAAGACTTGATCTGCTCCAGCATGGGTCCCCAGCGGGGCAATTGCTTCCGCAGCTCGAGTGGGACGCCGCGATCCCAAAGCAGCAACAAAGTGATTTGGGATTGCAGTTCTAGATCTTGCAATTCGACTGCGAATTGAGACCACCAATGTGCATAGGATTGCTCCATCTCCTTGCCGCGCGAGTGCTCGGCCAACTTTGCGGCCAAGGCTTCAATGTGTGGGATGTCCTCGTTGGTGAGCGGGAGCGAATCTCGGCGGCTGCCCCGGGGCCACTTCCAGTCCTTGGTGTACTCGAATCTGACAATCTGAAGATTGGGAATTGCGTGGAGATGTTTCAGGGCACTCGCCGGCAAACGGTCAGGGATATCGAGCACTTCGAGCGACGGATGCCCGGCCAGGTGTGCGAGGCCGCCGCCGGTGATGTTGGACTGCGACACGTTCAGGTGTTGCAGTCCGTCACAGCCCGCGATGATCTCCAATGCATCATCCGTGATGAACTCGCCGCCAACGGTCAGCACTTGCAACTGCTTGCAATCCGGCAAATGGCGAATGCCCTCGCTAGTTATTTGAGAGTTGACCAGCCTGAGCACCTGCAAAGACTCGCAAGCCAACAGGTGAGACAACGGATGATCCGTGATCCACGTCTGGCTGAGGTCCAGTCCGCGCAGGTTGGGGATGTTGGCGAGATGCTTGAGGTCCTGGTCGCGGACGTAGGTCGATTCCAGGTCCAGGCGTTCGATGCGCTCATCACCGGCCAGGGCGTCCAGGTGCCGAGCTTGGAGCGGGGCGATGGGAATTCCTGCTTTGGTCCAGTCGAGAAACGAAACAGGTGACAGGTGAAGTTGATCTCTTCGTTCGATCAGTGACTCGCGGGCGGCTTGGATTTGCTCGTGGCCGGGAGTGATCTTCGTCGGGCCTTCCTGCCAATTCGAGTAATGAAACCACCATTCGTGAGGATCGCAGAGCGGAAATGTCAGTTCGCGATGTCTCGTTCTAAAGATCGAGATTTGGCTGCGAGTTTCATCAATGCCGGCGCAAAGGGCTTTGAGGTTGTGCAGCGACTTCAATGTCTCATAGCTTGCTTCCGTGACGCCGGTCTCCGCGATGTGCAGGCATTCCAACTGCGGCAAGTGACGCAAGAATTGGCAGCCCTCGTCAGTCAGACGCGTTTGATCCAGGCTGAGATTCGTGAGGGAATCAAACTGCAGCAACGCTGAGATCTGGTCATCACCGATGGCCGTGCGCGAAAGATCGAGCGTGTGCAAAGCGGGAAAATCCGGCCAATAACGCGGATCGGCCACCAATGTATCGGCCAGATTCAGCGATTGCAGTTTTGTCAGCCGTGACCACGAGGCTAAGAGTTCATCATCGACTTCATGGCCGGCGACATTCAGAGCCTGGAGATCGGGCAAGTCACGAATTGCCGCAAGCAGGTCATCGTCGACGTTGATCTCGCGAGCAAACGCCGGCACGAGACCACAGTGGTGAGTCAGTTCGTAGCCGTTGTAGTAGAAGTTATCCGCCAGATCAATCTTGGTGATGATGCAAACGTTCTCTTCGCCGCACAGGAATTGAACCCACTCCGGCGCTGGCTGGGATTCAAAGTCGCCGCCAGCTTCGGTGATGGCTAGGCGAATTT
>CALJLD010000139.1 GCA_937982665.1 uncultured Planctomycetales bacterium | reverse complement strand
TGATCTGGAGACGGACCTGGGCGAAGAAAATGACATTGCCGAGCAGAATCCGGAAATTGTCAAACGCATGGAGCAGTTCATGGTCGATGCTCACACGCCATCGCCCGATTGGAAAGTGCCGGCGCAGCGCAAGTAACAGTTCGATTGCTAGCGAACTACGGCTGCGCCAAGGCATTCAAGTCTCAGTAATCGTTCGCTGATTCAACGCTATCAACGCTGCCGTATTTTCTCTTCAATCCGCAAACTTTCTTCAAGCTGCCCATCCCATACGTCGATATTGGGGGCAACGATTGTCCCAAAGCCGGTAATTTCATGCCCGAAAACGGCCGACGGGATAAGCGCCCAAAGGGGGGCGCGAGGCGGACTACCGCCGCAATCATGGAAGGACGGCCCCATGCCCCGGGGACTGACCTGCAGTTTGATGCTGCTTTGTGCGCTATGCTTCAACGGCTGCGCGGCGTTCTTTGGACCCGCGCCAGGCGATGCTCTGCAATCCCAGATGGCCATTCCGCCCGCGGATGCTCCGCGCGAGCTGGAGAAGGTCCTCTTGCCTGATTACGTGCTGGAACCACCGGACGTGCTGTTGGTGGACCTGATTCGCGGCAATCCGCGGCCGCCGCATTTGTTGATTCCCAACGATGCGATTTTGATTTCCGTCGAGGGCTTGCCGGAAGCCGCGCCCATCATTCCATCTCCGGATCCCAACGCTCCGCCCAACAACACGGCCATCCTTGTCGTGGGGCCCGGCGGCGTGCTGGACCTGGGACGTTACGGCAAGATCGTCGTCCGAGAGAAGACCATCGACGAGGCTCGACAAATGGTCGAAGACCATCTGATTAGCCAGGTGCCCACTGCGGAAGTCACCATCTTCACGTTGCAGTCCAGCCAGGAAGCCATTCAACAAATCACAGGCGAGCACATCATCGGCCCGGACGGGACCGTGACGCTCGGCTCGTACGGACAAGTCTTTGTCGCCGGCATGACACGCAGTCAGGCCAAACACGTGATTGAAGAAGCTCTCAGCACGGAACTGGAGAACGTGGAGATTTCCGTCGATGTGTTTGCCTACAACAGCAAGGTCTACTACGTGATTGCCGAAGGCACCGCAGTCGGTGATGGCGTTTATCGTCGTCCCTTTACCGGGAACGAAACCGTCCTAGACGCGGTCTCGCAAATTGAAGGCCTGTTGCCGCAGTCCTCCAAGAAGGTCTGGATTGCGCGGCCGGCTCCGGCTGGCGAAATGCGTCAGCAACTGTTGCCGGTCGATTGGATGGCCATCACTCGCGGCGGCGCCACTTTCACCAATTACCAAGTGTTGCCCGGCGACCGGATCTTCATTGCAGAGGATCATTGGTACACGGCCGATGCCGTGATTGCGAAAATCACTGCTCCGTTTGAACGCATCTTCTCCGTCACGTTACTCGGCACGCAAGCCGTTTCGCGAATTGACTTCTACGAACAGTTCGGTCAACGCGGCGGTAACGCAGGCGGCTTCTAAGGAACACAGAGATGACCAACAACTTGCAATGCTCGATGTCTCGGAGCTGGGCGGTGGTCGCAATCTCTGCGATCCTCACTCTCAGCGGCTGTGGACAGGCTCTCCAACCTCACGGCCAGCTGTTTCCGCCGGACCCGTTTGGCTTGCAGCCGCCTAACGCGCAGCACCGTCAAGTCAGCTATCAGGACGATGCCTACTATGACGAAGGCTTCGACAGCGGTTTTGATGCTGGCTTTGATGAGGGTTTCGATGGTGGCTATTCCGGCGATCCGTTCGCGGATGGTCCCATCTATGACGACTCGTATCTTGCAAGTGATCATCACGGTTACGATTGCTTCGAATGCGGACCCGGACGCCCGGGCCCCATCCGCGGCTTGATCCATGATCTGTTCCATCATTTGAAGCCAGTAGCCAGGGCTGCCCAGGCGCTCTTGTGTCATCGTTGTGGCCAACATGTTGATGATTGCGCTTGCCAAGGGCCGGCGCATCACGGCTACGCCGGGCATGGTCCGTTTGAAAGACCGCCCATTCCGGTCGAGAATGCCGTGGGGCCATGTTGGGGATATTACCAAACGGCTTGGCGTCGATTCCCGCCGCATTGCCCCAACGTGCCCGTTCCCGTCGAACCACATCTTCCGCCGGAGGCTTTGCCGGAGGACATAGGTCCTGGCGAAAACGGTCCCATGCAGGATGACACATCCGGACCTGCGATTGGCCCGGGCTCACTACCCTCTCCCACAAACGGCGATGGCTTCCAGTCGGCCAATCCCAATCGTCAGAAAGACTGGCAGACCGCCCGCGGCGACAATCCACTTCGAGAAGAAGCTGGCCAAACCCGCACAGCTTGGAAACCGCCGGCGCGGATGACCTGGCTGCCCCTGCGAACAGCCGATCAGCGCAATTGGCGGAAGCCCAACGAAGAAGGCTCCGTCGTCAGGTAATCTCCGCAACGGCAATGATGTCTTTCGTCGGCGTTGAGGATCCCGCAACGGCGAGCAAATCTCACGTCAGCAAGCGCGACAAGAGATATGAGGAGGAAGTGTGACATCACACTGTGCCCATGCGCGCCTGTGATGTGCGAACGGAAACCGATGCGCGCTTGGATCTTTGTGCAAGACCAAGCTCCCAAACTGCGTGCCGCAGCCATATCGCGCAGCATGGACGGTTCCACGGCATCGCCGCGCCGATTGGAGAATGGCCGATATGCGTTACATGCGGCTCGACGGATTTCCGCTTTCGCGGGAATGACGAAGTGGCTTGTCGCAAGTTACATTGTCTTCGATAGACGGTGCGCGTTTTGGCGCTGCATCTGTCCGGTGAATCGTAGACCAATAGGCACTTGCGGCGTGACGGGTCCCGCTACTCCGGAATAACGTTGGTTGCCCGAGCGGGACCGATGGGTACGACGGGTCGAACTGGAACGTGCGGAAGCGAAGGAGGTCCCGGTTGGGGCTAATCGCTCGGTCTTCGAGCCTGCAACTCCGATGCTGGAATGATGCCGCGGGATACACGAAGATCAACAAACGACGTGCCGTCAGCTCAGTTGAGGTTTGCCATCTCCCCGCTCCTGCATAAGGAACCCTGTTGAAAATCCTCCTGACCGAAGAGCAGATTCAGGATCGCGTCCGGCAATTGGCGGGAGAGGTTCACGCGAAGTTTCGGTCTCAGGAGACTACTGAGATCGTTGTTGTGGGCATTCTCACTGGTTGCCTGATGTTCCTGGCGGATCTTGTGCGAGGGCTGGAGTTGCCGATGCAAATCGGTTTTGTGCAGGCTCACAGTTATCGAGGCAAGTCGACTTCCGCTGGGGAATTTGAGTTTCAGATTCGCGGACTGCCGGACGTGGCCAATCGGCATGTCGTGCTGGTCGATGACATCTTTGATTCCGGTCAAACACTGCGGCGGTTGGCGGCGGAAATTGAAGCCCTGCAGCCGGCGAGTTTGCTCACGGCGGTTTTGCTTGCCAAGCAAGTGGCCAGGCCGGATGAGTTTCGCCCTGATCTGGTTGGCTTTGAAATTCCGCCGGAGTTTGTCGTGGGGTACGGTCTGGATTTTGACGGACGCTACCGCAATCTTCCCTACATTGGCGTGCTCGATGGCGAGAGCGAATCCGCGGCAGCGTCGCGCGAGGAACCGGTGCCGTGAGCGAATTGCGAATTGGATTTGTTGTGCCGCACTATTGGCCGTCGGTGGATCAACACGCCCGAGTGTGCGGACAACTTGCCGCTGGCCTGGCGGCCGCTGGTGCGGATGTCACGGTAATCACTCCGCAGCATGATCGACGCTGGCCCGTTGCCGCCAAACATCGCGGCGTCAATATCATTCGCATGCGCAAGCCGGCGCGAGACCAGCATGCCGTCAAGGGAATCGGCAAGCGACGTCTGGCGGTCTGGCTCAAGTCGCATGCCAGTGCGTTTGACGTTGTGCTTGTCTCAGGTTTGAAAGGCGCCGCGGCAGCCGCCGTTCGGGCGACGCGCTCGCTAAAGTTGCCTGTCGCTCTGCGAGCCGAATCGGCGGGACTCTCGGGAGACTGTCACTGGCAAATCAACTCTCGGCTAGGACAGCGATATAAGAAATGGTGCATGAAGGCGGACGCGCTGATTGCAACCGGTCCGGCCGTTTATGAAGAACTGATCGCCGCCGGCTATCCGCGTCCGCGAATTCACTTGTGCCAAAGCGGCGTGGAGTTGCCGCAGATCGGCAGCGACGAAGATATACGCAAAGCGCGCCGCGCGATCGCTGATTCGCATCCGGCATTGCAGGTTGCCACGGGCGCGCCGTTTGTTGTTTCCATCGGTCCGCTGAGTTCGGAGCAGAATCAGCAATTGTTGGTGGATGGTTGGCCGTCGGTCCTGGCAAGATTTCCGATGGCAAAGCTTTGGATTGTTGGTGAAGGTCCGTTATTGCCTGAGTTACAGCAACGCGTTGACCAACTCAAGTTGACCGATTCCGTACTGCTGCCTGGCTCCTTTCACGAGATGCAGGAGTTGCTGACGGCCGCGGACTTGCTGGTCTGGCCGGCTGCGGATGCGGCCACTCGCCATGAACAACTGGAATCGCTGGCCGCGGCCAAGCCGATCATCCTGGCGGACACGCCGACATCGCGCGACCTGACAGGCGATACTAGCGCGGCCCAGTTTGTTGCCGGCCAAACTTCCGCGGATTGGTCTCAAGCGATCCTGCAATTGCTGAGTGATCCGCAAACCGCGGCCGAAATCGGCCAGAAAGCCAGAGCAAGGGCTGTCGAACATTTCTCGTTTTCATCTATGATTGAGAGTCACCTGGACGTGTTGGGCAAGGTCGTCCGGGATTCCCGCTGAAGCACTTCCCGGTCGTCAGGTAAAAGCCACCCTTGGACATCTCGCTGTTACACGTCATGGGTCCGCAGACGCCGGGCGCGGAATCCCAAGCGAGATTCATCAGCCAGGCCGCTTGTGGGATTGTTGCTAAGGCGCTCATTGTGAGTGGGCGGACGCAATTGATTCACGAGCCGCGGCAGTCTGTTGTGCGGAGCGAAGCGAATGCGTCGGGCGCGACTTCGGTTGCTATTGCGGGGGATGCCGTTGCGGAGAAAGCTGCGCGATCAGCATCGCACACCATTCGGCTGCGGGGCACTTGGGACGTTGCCGGCTATCGGCGTTTGAGTTCCATGTTGCGCGACCTTGCACCGGACGTTGTCCACGTTTGGGATCCACACTTCTTGCCTGCGCCGGCGCTGTTGGCGATCGTTCGCGGCAAGCGATGTCCCGTTGTGGCGACCTTTCGACATCCGCCTGATGTCAACGGACGTCCGAGAATTGCCGCCCAACTTGTGCGGAAACATGTGGCGGAAGCGGTTGCCGATTGCGAGTTTGTTCGCGCGGCTTGTTTGCAGCGCGGGTGGAGTGATTCGGCCATGTCGGTCATTCCCGCGGGATGTGAACAGCGTGGCGTTGAGTCGCCTGAGACCGAACATGACGCTTTAAGCGATGACGGCACGGTTGGATTCGATCAGACAGCGCGGCGGATTGTTGTCGTGGGTCCTTTGTCCGCGCACAAGCGTATTGCCGATTTGATTTGGGCCGTTGATATGTTGGCGCCGCTTGAGCCGCGGTTGCGGCTGGCGATTGTGGGAGCCGGGCCTGCGGAATCGCACTTGCATGACGCAAGCCGCGCGGTGCGAAGAGCCGACCGCGTTGATTTCTTCAGCATTGCCGCACTTCCGCAACTGCTGGACACGGCCGAATTTGCCGCTGCCCCGGGCGACATGGACGGTTGCTGCCAAGGTACGTTGCAAGCGATGTCTTGGGGATTGCCGATTGTGGCGGCAAGCGGGGGCGGCAACCGAGAGCTTATTGGCGAAGACGTGGCGGGATTGACGTTCCCGGCAGGAGACCGCGGCGAACTTGCTCGAACATTGTGGCGAATGTTGGAGAATGAAGAGTTGCGAAAACGCCTGGGCGCCGAGGCTGTCGCCCGTGCAAGGAACGACTATTCCGCCGAAAGGATGGCGAACGCCTACGCGGACTTGTATCGTGGTCTGCTCAACATGTGATTCTCGCATCGAGACCTATCGCGCCGAGATTCGATGACAGCTCTGGCAGGGGGAATCTGGTCGCCGGATGACAAACCGCTTACGGAAGCGGTTGCGCGTTCGATGCATGCCGCGATGCCCTACCGGGGCGGCGACGACGTGGCGATTCGCCGTGAAGATGTCAGCTTTGGGCATGCCCATCAGCCCACTCCGGGCGCTTTGTTGAGCGCGTCAAACTCAGCCTGTCACGGAAAGCAGAAAGTTGGCGAGACGCGCGAGCAAACAGTGTGGGCGGTTGTTGATGGAAGAATCGACAACGCCCAAGCGGTGCGATTGCGATTGGAAGCGGCCGGCTATTCAATTGGTTCCAGTGAACCGGCCGAAGTGGTGGCGGCACTGTATGAGACCGAGGGTGTCGAGTCGTTTTCCCGTTTGCGGGGCGCGTTCGCAATTGCGATTTGGGACGGCGAGCGGCGTGAGTTAACGTTGGCGCGCGATCCCAGCGGCCAACACCCGATGTACTATGAGCGCCGCGCTGGCCGCATGGTCTTTTGCAGCGAGTTGCGCGGTTTGCGTCATGCGCTGTCCGCGAAACCAACGCTGAGTGCCACGGCGTTGGATGAGTATCTGACCTATGGCTATGTCCCGCCGCCGCATACGTTGCTGCAAGGTGTGTCCAAGGTTCCGCCAGGCACGTGGGTGCGGCTCAAGGATGGCCGACTGGATTCCGGGCGGTTCGATCCGCTCGACTTGCAGTACGTGCTGCCGGGCAATCGCGTGGACCAGCACGTGCCGGGCGATTTCTTTGGCGACCACACAGGTAAGTCTGGCGGTGTGCTGTTGGAGTTGGTGCAGGATGCGTTGGAAGCCAGTGTTCCGGCAGCGCCGGGCTACCTTGTAGCGCCACATGCTGATGCGAGCGACCGACCGTGGCAGATTGTTAGTGTGGCGACGCAGATCCGGCAAATTGAAAACGGGGACGCACAGGCAAGCGCGGGCGATGCCCAGGATGGCGAGTTCGATTGGCTTGATTTTTGGTCTGCTTGCGATGAGCCGATCGCTGACGCTTCCGTCGCGTCAATTCTTGCTGCCGCTAAAGTGGCCAACGCGGCAAAGATTCCACTTGTGACCACGTATGGCGGCCACGAATTGTTGGCATGCTACAGGCGGCACAAGCAACTGGTTACGTTTGCCGACAAGATTCCCGGCTGGCTTAACAAGTTCATGGGCAGCGATCCGCGGTCCATGGAAGAGCAAGCGGCTGAAGTCCGCCAACGCCAACGCGAATACTTGAAGTGCGTGCATGTCTTTGGTGAGACGGACCGGGCGAATCTGTACTCGGCCGAGCATCTAGGCTCTTTGGCGGACGCCGACCCTGAGGACTTCTTGCATTTGGCGTTTGATCGCGTGGGCAAGCGCGAGCCGATTTCTCGCGCGGCACTTGTCGATTGGCAAACTTATGTGCCGAATGCTCAAGTTGCCACGGCGGACTGGGCGGCTAATCGGTTTAACTGCGAGGTCTTTCATCCGTTCCTGGATGAAGATGTTTCTCGGCTGCTGGCGGCGGCCAACGACACGTTGCGCAAAGCTTTGCGTGAGTCCATCTGGCCCACACGGCCGCAAGCGGGAAACAGGCATTCGCGCTGTCTTGAACTGGACGATGTTCCCTTGGCCAGCCTTGACGCGATTCTCAACGACGAGCGATTTCTTAGCCGCGGCTACCTGGATGAAGGCTATGGCCAGATGCTGATTGCTTATACGGCCGGTGGGCAACCCAAGGCCGATTTGCACCGGCAAGCGTTTGCGTTGGCAGGACTGGAAGTTTGGCTGCGCGAGATACTGGACGAGAGTTAGCTGACTATCGGTCTATTGATTCAGCCCGGCTTTCGCATCACCCAAGTCCAGTGGCGATCACTGGTGGCTTGCACGGTCTCCGGCGGTGCGTCAAATTCCGCAATCAGCCCTCGCATCTCTTCAACGGTCAAAGCTGCGTGCAGCGAGTCCGCAAACATCTTGCGTTGGTACTCGGTTTCTTCGCCGGCGTAGGTTTGCACAAGTTCTTGCCAATGCTCATCGGAGTTTGGCCGCATTAAGTCGCGGACGAACATCAAGCCCCCAGGCGACAAGACTCGCCAGGCTTCGCGCAGAACAAAAATCGGCTCGGGGATGTGATGCACAATGCTGTTGGATATCACGTGCGGATAGGATGCCGCTTCAAATGGCAACTCCTTGGCGTCCACGCGCGCCACACGAATGCGGTTGTTGAGCGATGCGACGGAAATATTGTTGCGAGCCATATCCAACATGTGCGTCGCGGCGTCCACCGCCATCACGCGCGTATCTTCCGTTTGGCGACAGAACTCGATGGGGATGAGTGCCGTCCCGGTGCCGAGGTCCAGATAGTCACCGGCGGGATCAATTCCCAACTCTTGGCATGCTTGCAGCACGTCCTGAGCGAATGCCACGTTGACCGCGCTATGATCCATTGCGTCATAAGCCAGGGCTTCCTCGGAAGAATCCATGACCTCAGGCTCCAGGACCCGTTCAAACATTTGCTAGCTCCAAGAAGGCTTGCGGCCTGGTCGGGATTTGCGGACGTTCGGCCAGAATCGCCCGGCGATAGCTGTGGAAAAGCGACGACAAATGATTGGCGCGGAGCGAGTTTCTTGCAAGAATCCATGCTAGCGAATTCGCTTCATTTCTTTTTATTCCCATCCGCGTCTGTCCGTGTTGTGCGATTTTGCCTCACCAAATGTGGGGCGGAAACGCAGGTCGTATCAGTGTTGCCGTTTGGACTATCTGATCTTCCTTGCCGCAAGTCTTTATTTCACAACAACTTGACCGTTTCCTCCTGACTTTCGCTCCCTCGCGGCTGTCCCCCACCTGGCGCGTGCCGAGAATTTGTCGGTTTTCGCCGGTTTCTTTGGGCGATTCCTCCTCGAATCCCGTAGTACGAGGTGTGTGTGGCAATATCTGGCACACTGCAAGGTGAGTCGGGGCAATCACCCATGGTCCCGAATCCCTTGCCAGTCACCGACGAAGAATTGTTGCTCCGGTATCGCGAAGAAGGCGATGGCGAAGCGATCAATGAACTCGTCCGACGCTACCTGCCGGAACTCTACAGTTACCTGCGGCGTCGATTAGGTGACAGCCAGCTTGCTGAGGACACATTCCAAACCACGTTTGCACAAGTGTGCTTCAAGGTTCACCTGTTCGACGCGGAGAAGAAATTCAAGCCTTGGCTGTATGCCATCGCCCAAAACCAGGCGATTGACTGCCAGCGAAGGAACAAGCGGCACCGGATGGTCAGTTTGGACCAGCCCAGCCGCCAAATGAATGAAGGAGACGCAGCATCATTGGCGGAACTTTCCGCAAGTGATGAAGATGGGCCTTCCGATGTGATGAATGCTGCCGAGCGAAAGCGACATGTTCGCCGAGCGGTCGCCAGCCTCCCGGAAGCTCAACGCAACGTCATTGAGTTAATTTACTACCAGAACCTGAAATACCACGAGACGGCGGAGATTCTGGACATTCCCATCGGCACCGTCAAAAGTCGCTGCAATGCGGCCATGACAAAGCTGAATGAGATGTTTGGTCGGATGGAGTTGTTCCGAGAATGACCGAACAATTTGAACAACAGTTGCTTGGCTACGTGCTTGACGCGCTCACTGAAGTTGAGCGTGAAGAGGTTGAGCATGCCATTGACCGCAACCCTTCGCTCGTGAAGGAACTGGACCGCCTGCAGGGAATGCTTGCTCCCTTGGCGGAAGATGCCGAACTGTTTGATCCGCCACCCGGTTTGGCAGAAGCCACCTGTGCGATGATCGCAGGTCTGGACACAACTTCTTCGCGCTTTGCAGAGTCGGACTTTGAAGCCGTTTATGGCGAAGATGGAGATCGCGAACTGGACGATGTCGTTCGCAAGATCCCTGTGGCCAAAGCAATGGCTGCCGCCAGTAATGGCCACTCTAACGGGAACGGCAAACACGCGGACAATTCGAAAGCGGACAGCAAATCAAACGACAAGAAGGTTGGGCTCTCGCCCGCCACGGCTCGTGAGATGGGCGGCGTTGGCCGTCGGTTCCGCGTACGTGAGTTGGTAACCGTGTTTGCGTTGGCTTCGGTCGCCTTGGCGATGATCTTCCCGGCGATCAGCTATTCGCGCCATAACGCTCAAGTGGCCGGTTGTCAGAACAATCTTCGCGAGCTTGGGCTGTCACTGACCATGTACAGCCGGTCGCACGATAGCTACTTCCCAGTCATTCCTACAGGGCAAGACACCGCGGAAGAACGCAAAGCAGGCGTCGCGGGGATCTTTGCCACGCGATTGTGGGAAGATGGCTTTTTGACAGATTCCCGCCTGCTCACGTGCCCTGCTGTCCCACATCAGGGTGACGGCGTGATCATTCCCTCCATGCAAGAGTTGGCCGCTTCAGAGATTTTCCTGCGGGAATTCCAAACGAAGATGGCTGGCGACTACGGATACAACCTAGGACACGTCAGCGGTGGCAAGTATGTCCCCACGCGAAACTTCTCGCGTGACTATTTCCCCATCATGGGCGATACCCCCAGCCTGGCGCTGGATGGACGCATGGGGGATAACCACGGCATCTTCGGCCAGAACATCTTGTTTGAGTCTGGCCGCGCCGCATTTGTTCGCCGCCCTGATCCCGATGGGGACAGTTGGGTTGGCAACTTCTTTACCAACGACGATGGCAAGGTTGCCGCTGGCAAGCATTGGGGAGACGCGGTCATCGCGCCCAGCTTCGCCCGTCCCAACGTGTTTGCTGCGAATCTGAAGTAAGCAAACCAGCCGGTCTACAACTCGCCGGTATCGTTGAAAGTCGTGCTCCTTCTTGATTTTGCGCCACTAGGCGGAAATGGCTCTGGGTTCGGGCGCTTTTAGTGCGCTTCGTCCCACGTTGCCATACTTGGGGCTTTCAAAAACACCGGGTTCTATCCTGTGTGGCTTCGCCAAGTTGGACTTCAATGTCTACGGTTGGCATGTCTTCCGTGTCATCGTCTTGCGGTTCATCGGAGGGACGCCCCCCGCGCCGGCGGTGGCTGCGGTACTCGTTGCGTGGACTACTGGCGCTAATGCTCTTGGCCGCAATTGGGGCCTGGTGGCTAAAGACGAAAGTGGATGCCGCGCGACGCGAAGAACAGGCCATTGCGGCGCTGATGGAAGTTGGCGGAGTCACGGTTCACTGCCAACAAGACGAATCGGGCGGCTTCGACAATGCAAACAAGCCCGAAGATTCCTGGCTGCGAAGTTTGTTTGGCGATGCGTTTGTGGATGAACCTGTCTCAATTCACTTTGGGCCGCGCTTTCACTGTACCCGAAGAAACCTCGAATGGATTCGCGATCTTCCGACTTTGGAGACCGTAACATTCTGGGGGCCATGCGATGTCCGCGAGCCAGGCGCGGTCGCCGTGATTGGCGAGCTACCCAATCTCAAAGACTTCACAACAGACGAGTTCTATGCCATCAACGAGGAAATTCAGGCGTGGGGAAAGCTCAAGGATCTGGAGTACCTGCAATTCCGCGCACGCGGGATCACGGCCGAATCGTTGGACCAATTGACCGAAGACCTGCCCAACCTGGTGGAACTGCGCATCGACGGGAGTTCATTTGGTCCGGGACCGTTCCGCGGTTTCTCGCGGCTCAAATCACTTGAGAAACTGAGCCTGGCCGGCTGCCAATTTGCTGACAATGATTTCACCGGGCTGGAAATCCCCGCGATCAAGATGCTGAGCTTCAGCGGAAGTAACATCACGGAAGAAGACCTTGCCAGGCTGCAAAGGGCGATGCCGCACTGCCAGGTCATGGGTCCAGCAGTTGGACAAACCGACAGCAGTCCCTCAAACTAAAGCTGTATCACACACAGCTTGAGCGAAGGTTGAGGCGCAACAATGTCGACCGCAAAGAATCGGCGATCACGCAAGCGGCGTTGGATGCAGTTTTCGCTTCGGGGGTTGCTTGCCTTGATACTTGTCTCGGCCTTCGCCGCGTTGTGGTTGCGAGCCAAGATTGACCAGGCTCGGCAAGAACGAGCGGTCATTCAGGAACTCGGGACAACCGCAAGCATCTCAGTTATCTACGACGATGAACGCTACGGAACGTACGATCCCGACGCTCCGCCGCGTCGCAGCTACGCATGGTTGCGAGGCCTCCTTGGCGATGAACTCTTCAACAAACCGGCCGTATTATCATTGCCGGCGTCCCAGTTCAACGAGGAAACCGCGCTGCTGATCGGCCAGCTCGAATCGCTTCGTGCGCTGCATTTGCCGGGAACAACCGGTGTTGTTGATCCGGACGCGTTTGCGTTTCTTTCCGGCATGCATGCTCTGGAAGAACTTCGCTGCGACCAGCAAGGGCTGACCGAAGCACATTTCGCAGTGCTGCAGCAGTTCTCAAGATTAAAGGTGCTGCGGATTGGTCATGGTGAGTATTCCGCGGCAGCGATACAGAATCTTGCTAAGAATTGCCCTCACTTGGAAGAGTTCGTGATCAATGGCGGAACGTTTGGTCCGCAGGCACAGCAGGGTTTGGCAAACCTCTCGGCATTGCGTCGTTTGGAGATGCGGTATTGTTCGTTTGCGGACCAGGACTTCAGCGCGCTGGAGAAGCTGCCGTTGGAAGAAGTCGATTTTTCTCACTCCAATGTCAGGGATGACTCGCTAAAGCATGTTGGCAAGATAACCACATTGCAGCGATTGACCTTGGGCTACACGCCAACAACGGATGCCGGGTTGGAACACCTGAAGCAGTTGCCAAACTTGCGGTCGATCGATCTGGCGTACACTCGCGTAACGGACGCTGGATGTTCTGACTTGGCCAGGCTCACCGCTGTTGAGGAATTGGCGTTGATTGCTTGCCTGAGGGTGACCGATGACGGAGTTGCGAAACTGGCCACGCTTCCCAAGCTGCGGCTTTTGGAATTGAACGGAACCAACGTCAGTGCGGAAGCGCGCGCTAGCCTCGCCAATTCCGGCGTCCAGTTTTCCGCGACTCAATCAGGTCTTCAGGGGCAGCGCGGCCTGGCTGACTTTGTTCAATTAATGCAAGCCGCCCAGCGACAGGCTCAAACGACTGAGCCATCTTCGGCGGCTGATCAATAGATGGTCACAGGGGAGAAGCGGCCTCCAAACGTTGAGGACCCACTCCATCTACAAAACACGACACCACCGCAGCAGAGTCCCTGATTTGTGACAGATGCAGTGCTTGCGTCGCAGTCACGCCAGGGCTTCAAACACATGCTCCAGCTCGCGCGCTGACTGATTGCCCTTTGTGGCATTCCTCACCACTGGTACATTCTCTCCGCGCTCCCATTGCGCGAAGGATCGCGCTGGACCGGTCACGGAGGATGCCATGAAGGTTCTGGCCCTGACAGAAGGCCCGAATCACGTCTGTTATCGTTACCGCATCGAGGCATTTGCCTCGGCGTTGGCCGAGCGTGACTGGACGTTAGAGTCGCTCCCGTTGGAACCAAACACGTTTGGTCGCAGTGGCCAGCTGCGCGCCGCCAGTAGCGCGGATGTTGTGATCTTGCAGCGAAAGCTGTTGCCGCTGTGGCAACTTCGGATTCTTCGCCGAGCGGCACGAGTCTTGGTTTATGACTTTGACGATGCTCTGTTCCACCGTGATAGCTACAGCCGTAAAGGCCCTTTGAGTTGGGCAAGGCTGGCACATTTTTGGGCGACAATCTATGCCGCGGATGCCATCACCGCGGGCAACACTTATCTGCAGGACCAGGCTGCCGCGTACGTTGATCCGAGCCGGGTGCACTTGATGCCGACGTGTGTCGATCCCGCGTTATATCCGTTGGCGGATCACTCGCGCGTGGACAGGGATGTGAAGCTCGTTTGGATTGGCCAACACAGCACCTTGGCCGGTTTGTATTTTGCACAAGAAGCCTTGGCTGCGGCCGGCGACGCCTTGCCGGGTTTGGAATTGCGCGTGATTTGCAATCGCTTCCCACAGTTGGAAGGCGTGCACGTTGTTCCGCGGCAATGGTCACAAGCCGGCGAGGCGACCGAAGTTGCCGCAGCGGATATCGGCATCAGTTGGTTGCCGGATGACAGCTGGAGCCCTGGCAAGTGTGGGCTCAAGGTCTTGCAATACATGGCCGCAGGTTTGCCGGTTGTGGCAAATCCTGTCGGCATGAACAAAGAAATGGTCATCCACGGCGAGACCGGATTCCTGGCGACAACTCCGGAGGAATGGACAGCGGCAGTCACGCGACTGGCCGCCTCGCCGGAACTCCGCAACAAGTTGGGGGCGGCCGGGCGCAAGCTTGTGGAAAAAAACTTCAGCGTAAACCGCTGGGCTCCCGAGTTCGCCGCGCTGATCGATGGGTTGCCACGACAGGTGATGTTGCCTGCCAGGTCCGCAGGCGAGAGTGAAACAGCCGAACTCGAAGCGCCCTCGCCAGACAAGAAGTTGCGGAGCAAACCCAGGACAGCTTCCGCGCCAACGCCCGCCTTGGACGCGGCGTTGCTTCCGTCCTCGCTAACGGAGCGCGTGAATTGAAACCTGCGCCTCCGCGGTCCGGGCTGACGTTCGCGGCGTTGGGCGTTGTCCTGGCCGTCATTGTGGGAGGCTGCGCCTCGCTGTGGCCCAATTCCGTTTGGCCGCGCAATCGCTGGGATTCGCCTGCGGACACGCCCAGCCAATTTGCCATCAAGCGCGATCAGCTTCGCATCTATTCCGACACTGAGTTGCCGGAAGACCATCGCCTGTTTGACAACATGATGTCGCTCCGCGATGACGTGTTGGCCGAGTTGCAGCTTCCCGGTTCCGACGAGGCGATCCACGTCTACTTGTTCGATTCGTCTGATCGCTTCGCCGACTTCATTGAAATCAACTACCCTTCGTTCCCCAAGCGCAGGGCTTTCTTTGTCGAGACCGACCGGCAACTGGCCGTGTATGCCCATTGGGGTGATCGCGTTGCCGAAGACCTGCGGCATGAAGTTACGCATGGTTACCTGCATTCCATCGTCCCACGGATTCCACTCTGGTTGGATGAAGGTCTGGCCGAGTACTTCGAGACGCCGCGCGGCGAAGCCGGCTTCAACGCTCCACACGTTGAGGATCTCGGTTGGAAGTTCCGCGGTGGATGGCGACCGGATTTGTTGCGGCTGGAAGCGCTGACGTCCGCTGCGGAAATGACTCAGTTGGACTACGCCGAAAGTTGGGCCTGGACGCACATGATGCTTCGCAGCACGCCGGAGGTTCGCGCCGCACTGCAGAGTTATCTGACCGAGATTTGCGAGCGCGGCACGGCTGAGCCACTCTCTCAACGCCTTCAAGCGGTGATGCCCAACCCTCAAGAGGCGCTTGTCCAGCACTTGGAATCCTTGTTTGAAGCTGCGCGGCTATCGCGCAGCGGAACGAGTGCCGAGGCGCGATAGTTTAGTTGTTCGCCCTTGCCGAGTCTTGCGTAGGCTCCGTTCCCGTGGACGCACGGACATCGAGCCTTTGGCCGTGCGGCTACAGGTCTCGATCGGCGAGTTTTCGCGGTGTTTTGCGGCTTTCCGCAGACTTGAATTGTTTCTTGAGAATTTCTGTCCCCTGTTGTTTCTCCCTCTCGGTAGCTGGGTTGTAACGGCCGCAACATCAAACGCGGCTCACTTTGAACCCAACTGTTTTGGAGAAATACAATGAAGACCCGAATGACTCGTCTGTTTGGTTTGGCCCTGGCCGCTTCTGTTTCTTTGGCCGTTTCCGCAGCCGCGAATGCTCAGCACCTGGTGCAAGTCCCCGGCGGCAACCCCGTGATTGCAGCTTCCGGCAACCATGTCACAGGCGTGACGTATGACCAATGGGGCCGCCCCATGATTCACCGGCATCAAGATCAAGTGCATGCCAGTGCGATGGACCCCAACCGCGGCTATGTTGATCCAGGCTCGCTGCAATACGTGAATGAGATTCGCTACGATCGGCATGGTCGTCCGTACCGAGTGCAAGGCTACCGCTGGACCTCGTATGGAGTTCGTCACGGCAACTTGACCAGCAGTTGGGTGAACAGTTACCCGCAGCAAACCTGGCCGAACGCCTTTGTTCAACCAGGCATGTCCCAGAGTGTCGGCACTATTTACAGCGGCGGAGGATCGTCGCAAAGCGTGACCACGATCCGTGGAGGTCGCCCTGGCAATTCGCAAAGTGTCCAGAGCTTTTTCCGCACCGCCCCCAACAGTCAGAGCCAAGGCTTCCAAAGAAACCAGGATGCGGCTCGCCAGATCGGCCAAATCCTCAATGGAGTGGGCCAACTCATTCGACAAAGTCGCGGCCGCTAAGGCACAACGGCCGGAAGAATATTTCTCGTGGAACGGAAGGCGCCTCGGTCATTTTGACCGGGGCGTCTTTGTTTATTGGCCGGCCAAGCTTCGAAGAACACAGCCAATGAGAATCACAGCAACAAGGATTCTTGGCCCCTCCGCGCCACGCACTTCGGTGAAACAACAGAGTTCACTTGTGCTAACGTTGAGGATGATCCGATGTTCCGACGACATTTCCTGAAGTTGCTCTGCTGCACGCCGGCGATTCATCTGGTGAGCGGAAAGACCGCCGCCGCGCAGCAGTGCCTTCGCGAAGCTTGTGCCACTGCCGGCGCCGAAGTAGCGCACATTCGCAGCCAGTATTCGTTTGATCCTGAGCGCACCTACTTCAACACAGGCGGGTTGGGCCCCGCACCCAAGGCTGTGCTGGAAACCGTTATTCGCACAATGCAGCAACTTCAATTTGATGGACAGCATGGCCATCACCTGATTGAAGATGCCCGACCTGCCGTTGCGGCGTTTGTTGGATGCCGGCCGGAGGAACTGGCCTTCACTCGCAACGCCACGGAAGGGAACGCGACCATTGCTTCCGGTCTTGCGTTGCAGCCTGGCGACGAGGTCATCCTGGATTCGCACGCTCATCAGGGCGGCTCCCTGGCCTGGCTCGCTCGGCAAAAAAGCGAAGACATTGTGGTCAAGGTTTTTGAACCCAGTGCGGAATCGGCTCGTGAGAACATCGCACGAATTGAAGAGTTGATCACGCCGCGGACTCGAGTGGTGCAGGTGAGTCACGTCACGGCTCCGACGGGAATCCGCATGCCAGTGCAGGAGATCGCACAACTCGCGCAGCGGAATGGACTTTGGTTTCACATTGACGGAGCGCAGTCTCTGGGGATGTTCCCGTTTCGATTCGCGGACCTCGGGTGCGATTCGTACGCGGCTTGTTGCCATAAGTGGGTTGGCGGGCCACACGGAACCGGCATTCTGGCAATCAAACATGACAAGCTTGATCAGGTCACGCCCACGGAAGCTGGCGCGTATGTCGAAGCGGAGTGGGATTTGCCCGGAACGCTGGAGTATGTGGACAGTGCGCGGCGATTTGAGGCTGGCACGCGGGATGCGGCGACCATCGTTGCAATCGTAGAAGCGATGAACTTCCTTTCTGACATCACCATGCAGCGTGTTGAACAACACGGACTCACGCTGGCCAACTTTCTGCGGCAACAATTGCGAACTCTGCCGCAGGTACAAGTTCTCTCGCCAACCGCGCCGGAGTTGTGCAGCTCGATGGTGACTTTTCAGGTCGAAGGGAAATCGTGCGACGAGGTCTTTCGCACCTTAATGAAGAAAACATCCGCTGCCGCCCGGTGAGGGAGCGAGGGCTGGACGCCATTCGCGTCTCCACGCATATCTTCAACACGCGCGAGGAGTGCGAGCAACTGATTGCATGCCTGTCGGAAGAACTGTGATTGTGCCCCTTGTGGCCTAAGACTGGGATATCAATCCAGTGTTCAAATGCGGCCCGACAAGTTCATTCGACGAAGGCGGTCCTCAAAAACGAAAACATAAGCCATCGCGATGACGAAACTCTACTATTCAACGTCGGCGGCCGCTTCGTCGTCGTCATCCTTCTCCGCCCAATAATCGCGGATGAGGGCGAGCTTGCGTTTGACCCAGCGGTCACTCTTGTCAAAGTGCGCGGCAATCTCCTTGACCTTGTACCCTTCCAGCCGCATGGTGGCGACCTCGCGCAGCTCATCGGTGCCGAGCCGCTTCATCAAGTTTTCATGTTGTTCGCGAAATCCAACCAGGCCGGCAATCGATTCTTCATCAACAGCGAAGTTGGCGATGCCGGCGCCGTCCTCGTTGGCGTTGATGAAAACGCTCTCCCCCCGCAAGGCATTGCCGCCGCGTCGCTGGGCCTTTTCACGCCGAATGTGATCCAGCGTCTTGAACCGGACAAGCGTGCACAGCAGCTTCCACAATTCCTCCGTGCTGCCGAGTTGATCCTCGTCAAACCGTTTTTGTTCGGCCCGCTGCCACAGGCTTTCAAACACACTGGCGGCCACATCCTCCTCGGACGTCGCACGGAGATTCGCCCGCTCCAGCCGCCGCTTGGCAGCCCGAACCACGCGATCATAGTACTTGCCAATGAGTTCATCCGCGGCTGACTTGTCGCCTTGCTTGAAGGCCCGGATGAGTTTGGATTCGTTGTTTGGCATGGCAGTGCATCGTAGAAGTGGTTAGTTGCGAACGATTCTCCCTTGTCGAAGCGTTTTGTCTTTGCCGCCGCTGAACAGGACGCTACAGTCCGAAGAAATTGCAAGGGCATTCACGGTACCATTGTGTCCTCGTAGACGCGCGACGAGCTCTCCGGAAGCAGTGTTGAGAATACGAATAATCCCGTCACCACATCCAAAAAAGATTCGCTGTCCATCAGATGACAAAACGATGGATTTAATGCTTGAGGATGGAAGCATGAACTCCCACTCAATTGATCAATAACTCCGAGCAACCAATTTATCAGCTGCGTTGGGCCAATCAATCTTTGTGCCGCTCAAGCGTTTCTGCCTGTTTTGCCTGGATTGATCAAGCTTGTCGGAAAAGTGGATTCGAAAGACGCCTGCAGCCTAGGCAATGCCACCAGGCATGATCGCCACCCAAGAAAAAAGCCACCGCAGAAAATCTGCGGCGGCGCTAGTTGTTCATGTTGAACGCCAGGTTAGCGATCAGTCTTTTCCACCTTATATTCTTCGCGGCGCTTTCGCTTGACGGTGACTTTCGTCATCTTGTCAGCTTCGCCGCCGCGGCCTGGTTGAATGCGATTGAGCTTGTCGACCGCCTCCATGCCTTCAATCACTTTACCAAAGACCGTGTGCCGACCATCCAGGTGAGGCGTATCACCAAAGCAAATGAAGAATTGCGAACCGCCGGTGTTGGGTCCAGCGTGGGCCATGGATAGCGAGCCCCGTTCGTGCTTGCGGGCGTTTTCCGCATAGCACTCGCACTTGATGCTGTAGCCAGGGTTGCCGGCGCCGGTGCCGTCAGGGCATCCGCCTTGTGCCATGAAGCCTTCGATGACGCGGTGGAAGGTCAAGCCGTTGTAGAAACCGCTTTCCGTGAGCGTAATAAAGTTGGCAACTGTGTTGGGGGCTTCGTCCTCATAGAGTTCGATGACGACTTTGCCTTTGCTGGTTTCCATCTCGATCAACGGGAGTTCGTCCTCGGCGATCTCGGCATCCTGCTGTTGCTGTTGCTGATCCTGAGCGGCCCCGGACTCACATCCGGTGGCGCTTGCCGTTAGTGTCGCCAAGAAAAACGTGACAATCACAGCCGGAGCGGCGAATTGCTTGACTGCCAACAAGAAATCGGATTTGGTGGACATGAGTTCCTTCCAAGTTGCGTTTGAAGTTGTGTGCGAACGGCGATCGATGATCGGCATCGAACATTCGCATCATCGGAAGTCTGGCCGCTGTTGGCAAGCCGGTGATAGCACGTGGTGACATCGTGCGGGATATCGATGATGCCCAGAATGCGCAAAAAAGCGACGGAGCCCGAAGGGGACTCCGCCGCTTGGAAATCTCTTACCTGCACGCCAAGCTTGGCGTGCCGTACTTAAGGACGACTAGTAGCAGCAGGTTGTGCAGGGGGTGTAGACCGGCTTGCAAACCGTGACTACGTACGGCACCTTCTTGGGCACGCAGTAGGGCACGCGTTGGACCGTTTGATACGGGACTGCGACGCAGCGCTTAACAGGCACCTTGTAGGTCTTGGTCACGTAATCGTACGTGCAAACTGGATAGGTCACGTCACGGACAACGGTGTCGTACTCGTAATGGCAAACCTTGACTGGGACGGTCTTGACGTACGGTTCGCAAACGTACTTCGTGCAAGGATACTTCTTCTCAACGAGATTCGGTACCCAAACGCGGTGACCGCAGCAGGTGGGCGGATAGCAGCAGGAGTTGCAGTGTCCGCAACCGCCACAGCGGGGAGTGCAGCAGCCGTTGGGGCAGTATTGAATGTCCCAATGACCCTCGTCAACAACGCATGTATTCCACACCGTCACCGGCACGTTGCGATAGCAAGTGATGTTCTTTTCAATGGTGGTCCAAACCGGACGGCAAACCTTGTGAGCAACTTGCTTGGTCACGTAGTCCGTACGCGGAACGCAAACTGTGCAGGACTTTTCAATCCAGTCCGTGTGGCACTCGTACTTGTAGCAAGTGACGGGGATTTCTTTCCAATGGGTCTCATAGATTGTCTTGTAGCAAGTGACTTCGCATGTCTCATAAGTCACGCAATTGGGAGCGGGACTGCAGCAAGTTGGGCCACATCCGCCAACGTAGCAGTTTTGCACGGGGCCGCAGCAATAGCCGCGACCGAAAAGGCCGGAAGCCTCGGAAACGTTGCCGCTAGTCAGAACCGCGGCGACCGCAACCAATGCGGCGAAAACCTTCTTCATGTTGTAAGTCCTTTCAAGCAAATGAGATTCTGATCGCGCGGCCACGTGACTCATCCAGGCACGCTCATAGTGGGAGGATCATGCCCCCGTGTTTGGTGCCCGGCTGGGACGCCCAATTGGGGGGCGGAGGAGTCGGCATGATAGCGATAGCAATGCTGGAAAAAAAGGATCGAATAAAGAGAATTTGGCTTTTATGGAAACTTTAGCGATCACGATTACAAGGCAAGCTTCATTACGAACTCATTAGTTGTTTGCAGACGCAAGAGATCGGACGAGATCGCATGTGATGTCGCCGCTATCTGGCTGTGCGGCTTCCGCCTATAATCGCACACATGCCCGTCATCGAAATCGAGAATCTCAGCAAGAACTACCGCATTTACCGCAAGCGTGAAGGGCTTTGGGCATCGATCACTGGCTTGTTTCACCGCGAGTATGGCGAAGTTAAGGCCGTTCGTGAAATCAACCTGACTGTTGAGCAGGGCGAGTTTGTCGCGTTCCTTGGACCAAACGGAGCCGGCAAGACCACAACGCTCAAACTGCTTTCTGGCGTGATCACGCCGAACTCAGGCAGCGCACGAGTTATGGGCTATGTGCCATGGAAACGCGAAAATGCGTATCGTCGGCAATTTGCGCTAGTTATGGGGCAAAAGAACCAGCTCTGGTGGGACTTGCCGGCACAAGAGTCCTTCCGCCTTCACCAGCAGATCTATCGCATCGAGCAGACGCATTTCGATCAAACGTTGGGTAGACTTGTCGAGATGTTGGGCGTAACCAAGCTGCTCGGCCAGCCTGTCCGTGAGCTCTCTCTCGGCGAGCGGATGAAGATGGAACTCATTGCCGCCCTGCTTCATTCGCCGGAAGTGCTCTTCCTGGACGAACCGACCATTGGCTTGGACGTCGTCGCGCAACACAACATCCAACAATTCCTGCGCGAATATCAACAAGAGCGAAAAACCACCATCCTGCTCACCAGCCATTACATGAAAGACATCGCGGCTTTGTGCCGTCGTGTTGTGATCATCGCCGGCGGGCGGATCATGTATGACGGTTCGCTAGATGGAATTATTGACCGTTTCTCCAGTGACAAGATTGTCACGGTCCTCTTCGCGGATGATCACCTGCCTGGCGACCTGGCGCGCTACGGTGACGTGATTCAGGAAGAACCGCCCCGCGCCCGATTGCGTGTGAAACGCGCGGAAATGAATCGCGTCCTACAAGGGCTGCTTGCCAATCATCCAGTGGAAGATGTCAGCGTGGAGAATGCTCCGCTGGAAGAAGTCATCGCCGAGGTCTTCTCGCAGGCCGGAGAAGAAGCCGACGAAGCGACAGCCCGCGAAGAGGCCGAATCGCTGACGTAGTCTTCGCGCTGACATTGTCTTCAATGACACAGAGTTCACCGTAAGAGCCGACGCGCCGTCTAAGCGAATCGTTGCCGCAAACCTTCGAGAGTTGCCATGTCCGATATCATCATGAGCCCTCGCGGCCCCAAACCCGTTGGCGCTTATCCTCATGCCAGGCGAGTAGGCGATTTGCTGTTCATCTCCGGCATGGGACCGCGACGAAAGGACGACACTGAAATCCCCGGCGTCACACTGAACTCTGACGGCGAGATCGTCGACTACGACGTCGCCGTGCAGACGTTGGCCGTGTTCGACAACATTCGCTTTATCCTGGAAGATGCCGGCAGCAGTTGGGGAAACATTGTTGACGTCACGGTCTTTCTGACCAACATCAAGGATGATTTCGCCACATTCAACGCTCTGTACGCGGAACACTTCGGCCAGATCAAGCCAGCTAGAACAACCGTCGAAGTCCGCGCGCTCCCGACGCCGATTGCGGTGGAGTTGAAAGTGATCGCGACTGTGTGATGCAGAGCCTCGCTCAGTCTTCGACAAAAGGCGATAGCCTCAATTCGTGAACGTGGCCATTTTCGTCGTTATCTGTCGAATCGACCGGGCCCGATCAGCCGACAATGCCGACCAATCACACAATTGCTTGGCAGCGGCCTGTTGAGCGTTAACAATTAAACGACAGCCTGGCTGCAATCCTTACCGACTTCGATCCTTCCTGGCTTGATCTTTGTATCGGAGCTTCAAGCGCAACCTCGTCCGTGGTCTCTTGTCCGTGGTCTCTCGTCCTAAGCGAGAATCCTCGATGAACGACGCGCAAGCAAAACCGGTTGCTGCGGCCATCAAAGCCACCCCCATGGCCGAGGCACTCCCGGAACGCACCAGGATGCGCTTTGGGCTGCGGACAATCTTTGGCGTTACGTTGCTTTACGCTCTGGCGCTCGGTGTTGTCGCGGTCGTCGGCCATGATTGGACGTTGACACAACATGGGCATTTCTCGCGCAAGTTGTGATGTGGTCAATCTTCACTCTGGCGTATTTGAACTATGCGTTATGGATGCAACGGGGCCGACACCGACAACATGGCGGATTGATTCGAAGTTTCGGCGGGTTGGCCCCGCGCACAATCTGGTTGACACTGTCGCGGTGCTTCGCGATGACACCATTCGTCATCTCCATGGCGGTTTTTGCCTGGTCATCAAATCAACTCGACGACCTGGGAGTGCGAGTGGTGTTGTACTTCGATTTCTTTTGGCTGACATACATTCTGGCAACGCTTCAGTCTGCGGCATTGATTCCGTTGATTGCGCGCAATGGTAGCCTGCGGTTTTACGGTGACTGCCTTTGGCTCGAAGCTAATGGCACTTACCGCCCCGGTATTCGGACGTCGTCTTGTCACGCTGGGCGGCCGAATCCGAGTATGGTTTCGCGAATGTCGTCGAATTCAAGATCGCAACCGGCGAGTTCCTGAAGACGGTTGCGGTTGAGGTCTATGCCACCGATGTACAGCAGATTGACTCGCTGCTGACGCAGAAGTTGGGCGATCGGCATACAAAGTTGAGCGAGTCCGCTGAAACGGTGCGCGAGGCAGAGCCCACGTGGCAAGACGACCGCGAGGAAGCCGAGGGTCGCTGAGAGCGGCAAATGCGAGCGCTCACGGCGGTACTGTTCTCAACTCATCGCTGCTATTCTCAACACATCTGCCCAACTCATCGAATTTTCTTGACCTGCCGGCCCAGTCAATGACAATGCGGACGTCACCCGATTTCGCAGCATGTCTCAAGGAGTTCTCCTGATGCGGGCGTCCCATTTGCGAACTTGTCTGGCTGTATTGTTCTGCCTGGCCGCACGGACTCCGTCCTGGGCAGCACCGCAAGATGCCGCACGGCCATCAACCGCGGCCAAGCCAAACATCGTGCTGATGTTCCCCGACAATCTGGGTTGGGGTGAAGTGGGCTGCTACGGAAGCGTTCGCGGCGTGCCCACTCCGCATATTGATCGCCTGGCCGAAGAAGGCCTGAAGCTCACCAACTTCAACGTGGAATATTCTTGCACGGTCTCTCGCACCGCGCTCCTCACAGGACGCTACGCCGTTCGTGCCGGCTCAACTCAGGCCACCGGTATGACGTTGTGGGAAGTCACCCTGGCGGAAGCTCTTAAGCAACACGGTTATCGGACGGCACTCTTCGGCAAGTGGCACGTCGGCGGTGACAACTGGGAAGGACAACGCGAGCCCCAGGACCAAGGCTTTGACGAATGGTACGGAATCCCGGGGACCAGTCACACGGCACAGTTCACCAGCTTTGAGAACTGGGACCCCGATGATGAGCCGCCATACATCTGGGAAGGCAAAGCCGGCGAGCGATCAACCAAAGTCAAAGTCTATGACATGGAATCGCGCGCCACGGTTGATCGTGAATGTGCCGAGCGCGGGATTGGGTTCATGGAACAATGCACGGCCGATGGCGATCCGTTCCTGTTCTATTATCCGATCACACAGATTCACTTTCCAACCATGCCCCATCCTGACTTCGCCGGTAAGACCGGAGCAGGCGACATTGGCGACAGCATGGCCGATGTCGATCACAACGTGGGCTTGGTGTTGGAAGCGATCGATCGATTGGGCATCGCAGAGAATACAATTGTCATCTGGTGTACGGACAACGGTGCGGAAGAACGCCGACCTTGGCGCGGTTCGCCCGGTCCCTGGCGCGGATTTTATAACACGGCGTTTGAAGGCGGCATTCGCACGCCTTGCGTAATGCGGTGGCCAGGTCATTTCCCTGCCGAACAAGTCCGCGATGGCATCGTTCACGAGATGGACCTGTTCCCCACATTGTTGGCCGCGGCCGGTGCAACGGAGTTTCTGCCGACAGATCGGCCCATCGATGGAGTCAATCAGCTGAACTACTTTGCTGGAGACGAAGCGGAGTCCGCGCGGGACAGCGTCATCTTTA
>CALJLD010000138.1 GCA_937982665.1 uncultured Planctomycetales bacterium | reverse complement strand
CCCTGACCTCACCGGTTAAGAGCCGGGGATGCTGCCGCTAACACCTTAGTCCCATATGTTTCGCGATTCCTTTCAATCGAATCGCAACCTTTGCTTACTCGGGTGGCCCAGTTTGCTTGCAAACTGCGTTCACAGGAGGCACGGCCTAGCCAACGAAAAGGCGGCCCGTGCGGCATCTTGCTGCGCCCAAGTTGGCGAGCAACTTGGGCTACCCGATGTTGTTTGTCTTTCAAGCGGGCTGGGAGGCGCTCGAATCCTCGTCTACGGTTCTTCAGACCGTTGCTACACCGTCTCAGCTACCAGCCCAAGATGTCGTTTCTCCATGAAAAAACCCGATGTCCGCTGGTGACATCGGGTCTGCTTGCTTTTGCGAATGCAGAGCGAAGTCACCACCGTTTCCGGCGGAAATACACGAAATTCCAACCGCCGACGCCGCGGTTGAAATCGCCGTAGATATCCAAATTGCCGAAAGAGCGTTTCATGACTTCGCAAGTTTCTGGTCGTGTCTGTCAAAACGGAGCGAATGGGTTGGCTCCGGCTATTCCAATCGGGTATTGCACCGATTGCCTTGCGATGAGTTAGACGCTCTGATTCACGGGAGGTTCGCAAATCGTCCAGATTTTTGGAAATCGCGTCGCCACAAACCTGGTTGGAGCGGATATCGCCCTGACGTTACAATCGGACGCAAGCAGTTCAGCTGAACAACCCGGTCATCAGCAGGAGTCCAGGCATGCGGAAGCGAACTCTCGTTCTTGGCACACTCGCCCTGAGTGTTGCATTCGCGACGTCGATAACGACAAGCGGCATGCAGACTGTCGAGCCACAACGGCCGGGTTCGCAAGATCAGGACAGCGCGTCCGCCCAGACCGAGGCCGATATCGAGCTGAATGCTGACAATTACGCGGCCTGGCGAGATCACATCCAGCCGGACCTGAGCGAACTTGCTTGGGAAGAAATCCCCTGGCGAACGACTTTCAAAGACGGGCTGACCGCCGCCGATGTCGCCGGCAAACCGCTTTTGCTATGGGCGATGAACGGTCATCCGTTGGGCTGTACGTGAAACAACGGTGTGACGGGCCGGCGGTCCGTTTGGTCAGACCCTCGCGTGATTGAGTTGACGAAGGACTTTACACCCGCCACGGATGAAGTTTGGCGACTGCAAACACAAAAGCACGCCGACTGTCTGTTCTTTCAACAGATGTCGCGGCATGGCCACTACGGCGATGATCCCGAACACAGCCAGCAAGGCATCTATGTTTGTTCGCCCAGCGGCAAGTTCTTGGCCTCGATCAATTCCAATAGTGCGGACCGCGTGATGCGGATGATGCAGCGAGGGCTGGACGCCTGGGAGAAACTTCCTGAGGAAGAACGCAAACTGCCGGCCGACGCCGAAATCAAAGCGGCGCATCGCTGGGAAGACAGCTACCCCGAAGGCGGATTGGTGATTTCCGTTGTCACGCGCGATCTGCCGTCGAACTGTGATCCCGATGCGGATTGCGAGGTGAAATGGAATCGTGACTTCATCTGGTTCTCAAAGGAAGAAGCCCGAAGTTGGATTCCCGACTATCCGGCGGCGGATGTGGTTCATGAGATCCCGCGTGACCTGGCCCAACGGATCACGCGGTTCCATCTTGTGGACACAGTTAACGGACAAACCACGCCGTACCGCAGAGAAGATGTTGAGGACACGACGATCTCAACGCGAATCACTGACATCAAAGCAGACGGCACTAATGAAGGGGGCATTGTGGAATTGGAGATTTTCGGCAGTACAAAAACCAATTCGCCAGGCCGACAACGCCGCGAATCGCCCCATGGTGTTGTGACCAGGTTGCTGGGGCACGCAAAGTTCGACTTCACGAAGATGGCGTTTGTCGAGTTTGAGATGGTGGCGCTGGGACGACGCTGGGGTTACACGCAATTCAACTTCCGCCGCAACGAGGAAGAGCAAGGGCCGCTGGGCTATGTTTTCAAGCTGGCCTCGGAAAAGACTCCACGCGTGGCCCCGGCGTTTATCTACGCCTATGACGCGGATTGGGTGAAGCGGTAGGACGGATGATCTAAAGCGGCACAGCCGACAAGATGGCCGACAAGATGATTGCGGTTGGCGATGCGTGATAGTTGGCTCACTCTCGGTGTCGGCGTTGCGCGCTCCGACCTGCTGATCCAACGATCACCGTTGTGCAACTCTCGCGAATTCATCTTGTGCCTCCCGGCATCCAACCAGTGAACTGGTCGGCCACCCGGGTCAACTCCAAGATCATCCCTTCGTTCATAGAACTACAAATGCCTCGGTCAAATCCATTCCGACGAACTGGTCAAGCTCCGTGGTGGCGGCAATTTCCGCGCACTGAGAGTAGGACGTATCGACCACAACCACCCGATGAAACTGCAGCCCTCAGAGTTGGAACGGTTGTGCAATTAAAGGGAAAGCCCGATAGGCAGCGACGCATTCTCTCGTCGGAATGGCATGGACATCGCTACGAATTCGTACGTAATCGAGACATCGGCCCCAGAGCCCTTCAAGCCGTATTGGTTTCTCTCACAACTAACCGTAATTGACTGAATGACGACGATTGATGCGCAAACGGCAACTCTCGCGAATTCATTCTGTGCCTGCGGCTCCCAACCAGTGAACTGGTCGGGCCACCTTGCGTTTGTCTTCGCAAATGACGTGGATTGAAGCGATAACAAAGGCAATAGAGACTTGACGTGCGGATGAGGCACGCCTGAGCAAGCCGTAGCACCCTTTGTCATAAACCGGCCAGAGCGATACGATAGTTACAGGTGTGATCGAAAGATTCCTTGTTCACTAACGTATTCTCAGACAGCTTCCATGTCCGAATTCCGTACCGAACGCGACTCGATGGGCGAAGTTCGCGTTCCCGCTCAGGCGTATTACTCGGCTCAAACTCAGCGGGCCGTGGAGAATTTCCCTATCTCCGGCTGGACGCTGCCGCCGGCTTTGGTCCATGCCTTGGGCTTTGTGAAGATGGCGGCGGCGATCGCCAATCGTGATCTCGGGAAGCTGACCGGCACTGGCAAAAACCCGCTGGATGACAAACAGGTAGAAGCCCTGCTGCAAGCCACGCGCGAAGTGGCTGATGGCAAGATGGACGGCGAGTTCCCCATCGACGTGTTCCAGACCGGCTCCGGCACGTCCAGCAACATGAACACCAACGAGGTGATTGCCAATCGCGCGATTGAAATCGCCGGAGGTGATCGCTTCGCCAAAGAGAAGCCCATCCACCCCAACGATCATGTCAACATGGGGCAAAGCACCAATGACATGTTCCCCACCGCCATTCACGTGGCCATGGCGCGGGAGATCAAGCAGCAGTTGATCCCTTCGCTGCAGAAGTTTGCGGACGCACTCAATGCGAAAGCGCAAGCTTGGGACAAGATCATCAAGATCGGCCGCACGCATTTGGCCGATGCCACGCCGTTGCGATTGGGACAGGAATTCGGCGGGTTTGCGCGGCAGTTGGAGCTTTCCGTGGAACGTGCGCGCCGCGCTTTGGAAGCTGTGTTGGAATTGCCTGCAGGTGGAACGGCTGTGGGTTCGGGCATTAACACACACCCACAATTTGGCGCGAAGGTCGCCGAAGCGTTAGCCAAAGAACTGGACATTCCGTTCAAAGAAGCGGCAAATCACTTTGAGGCCAACGCGCAGCGCGATGCCTTGGTGGAATGTCACGGGCAACTCCGTGTGATCGCCGTGACGCTGTTTAACGTCAGCAATAACATTCGCTGGCTGGGTTCTGGTCCCCGTTGTGCATTCAATGAAGTGGCCATTCCTGATTTGCAGCCGGGCAGTTCCATCATGCCAGGCAAGGTCAACCCGGTGATGTGCGAAAGCATGATGCAGGCGTGTGCCCGAGTGATGGGGAATGACGAGACGATCTCTTTCTCGGGAGCCACCGGCGGCCAATTCCAGCTCAACATCATGATGCCCGTCATGGGTCAGACGGCGCTGGAAAGCGTGATGCTGCTGGCCAACAGTGCGAATGCCTTTGTTGATCTTTGCATCAACAATATGGAAGCCAACGCTGACAAAGCGGAGGAATTCGTCGAGAAGAGCCTTTCCATGGTCACCAGCTTGAACCCTTACATTGGCTACGAGAAAGCGGCCGCACTTGCCAAAGAGGCATTCAAGTCGGGCAAGACCATTCGCGAGCTTTGCCAGGAGCAGCAAATCCTGCCTGAGGATCAACTGAAAGAAGCGCTTGATCCCTGGTCGATGACGGAACCACACGAGTAATCGAATTTACTCACAATCAAAAGAGAGACACGACATGCGTATCGCCTTGCATCCTTTCCGCAGTTGGGTTGTCGTCCTCGCGGTGATTTGCGGATGTGTATTGTCTGCAATCGGCGGTGTGTCCGCGTTCGCCCAAGATCAAGGACAAGCTGGCGGGCAGGCCCTGTCTATTTTTCGTCAGGCTTACGCTCTCACTGGCAACGCGCGAACGATCGAAGACTTTGATCGCATCATCACCATGTGCGAACAAGGCCTGAATGATGATGACGATACCGATGAGGACTACGGGCGGTCGTTGGCTGCGTGGGCTTACAACAAGCGGGGCGAGTTGTTTGCTGGTCAAGCGGAAGATGCGGAAGCGAAAGCCGCCGCGTTGGCCGATTTCGACAAAGCAGTGACACTCGCGCCCAACAGCTGGCGATTTTTGCATAACCGCGGAGTCAGTCTCGCGGGCGCCGGGCGATTTGAAGAAGCCGTTGCCGATGTTGAGAAGGTGATTGAGTTGCAGCCGCAATTCGCCAAAGGTTATTTCAATCGCGCCGAATTGCATTTTGCAGCCGGCGAAATGGAACAAGCCGTTGACGCATATACCCGGGCGATTGACTTGGGACGCAACGATGCTGAAGCGTACGCCAACCGCGGTGACGCCAATGCGGCATTGGGAAGGAGCCAACAAGCCCTGCGTGACTACCAACGGGCAATCTCCCTGCAAACCAACATGGCCAGGGCTTACCAGGCGGCCGCTTGGATTCTGGCATCAGCTACGGAAGCCAACTTGCGAAACCCGCGCGAAGCGCTGCGGCTGGCTACGACGGCAGCCCAGTTGAGGCCGGATGATTTTCAGGCCATCGACATTTTGGCTTTGTGCCAGGCGGCAACCGGTGCATATGCTCAAGCGGCAGCCAGCGAGCAACGCGCAATCGACCTCGCCCAAGCCGCGGAAGCCGGTGAGGATGTCGTCAATGAGTTTCAGGAACGCCTACAACAGTACGAAAGCCGGATGAACGCGGCTCAACAAACCGGTGGCGGAAGGTAATCACATACGCTGGCATTTGAGAAATGTTTATGTTGCTCAGATCTAACGAATGCCACGAGGGCCGCTTGCTGGAGTGCAACTTCTGGCTCGCCCAGCAGTGAATACGCGGTCGGGAAACCAAACGCCTGAAACATTCTCAATTCCTCATAAGCACATCTTTGCATCGCAAACGCTGGACGCATATTCAGACCTATGAGCGAAAAACAAAACCAGAAGATCTTTGCCGAACTCCAGCCGGGCGACCGCATCCGGATGAAGCATGAAGTCAAAGTCGGCTTTCGTTCGTGGGAACAAACGACTGAGGGTACCGTCGAACGTATCGAACGTCGTCGGCATGGCTTGCACACCCGTCGCAATCCCGATGACAAAGTCTACAGCGATCTAATCGTGTTGCGTCGAGATGACGGCGAACTGACCACCGTTACGCTCGATGCCTTCTCCTTGCTGGAGAAATTGGAGTCCGCTTCTGAAACTCCAACCAGCGCCTCTTAACGCTAGCCGCGCGCAAGAAAACACCCCGCTCTGGCCGGGCGGGGTGCTCTCAACGATTTCTGGGTGTGCAGCAGAAATCGGGGCAGTGTGTGTTGTGTGTCGCTCTGCTTAGTGTCGGTCTGTATTGCTGCTGTGTCGCGTTGTACGGCTGGCAACTGTTTTGTGCTATTCGGAAGATCCGCTGTCTTCCAGTTGCCGTTTGAATTCATCGCGTTCGCGTCGCGTGGCATCCAAGTCAAAGATCAAGTACTTGAGGTCCATGCGAAGCTGGCTCAACGCGTCTTGAACGAGATTCAAAATCCGTCGGCGGCGTTGCGTGCTTTCAACAACCTTCTGCAGCGGGCCATGCAGGGCCGCTTGATAGGCTTCCGGGAGTGCCGAGACAGCTTGCTGAAGTTCGGTGATCTCGACAGGCAAGGTCTCGGTGTCAGAGATGCGAAGTCGGGGTGCTTGAGCCATGCCTGAGGTCCTTTGCTAGCGGGTCGCGTCGTGGTGTTCAGCATGACCTAAAGCACAGGCCGCGCCATCCCCCCGCGCCGGGAAAAGCACTTCTTCCTAAAGCGTTGATCTGGAAGAGTTTGCGACATTCGGAACATTTGCAAGCGGTAACGGTCCCCGTTGTCTTCTGGCATCAAACTGCTGTGGGATCGTGTCGCAAATCCTGATATAAGCCGCAGTTAGGGGCGTGGCACCGCTGCGCGCCGCACGTTGCTCAAACGCAACGCGTGTAGGCAGCAGCGCACCTGTCCGCGGCAATTGTTCACACCGCTGACTTTGTGAATCCATTGAGATGAGTTCCGGTCGCCACAAACCGAGCCGCCACAGGGCATCAAGCGGAAGCCGCGCAGGGCTGAGTTTGCGGCTTGTGTGCGTGTGGTTTTGCCTGGCATTCGCCACAACGGCAAAAGCTCAGGACGTACGACGCGACAGCTTTGAAGAAGGGCCCAAGTCAGGGCGAGAACTCGGCAGCGATACTCAGTACCGCGTGCTTGACCACCAGCGGTATCAAGGCGACGCGCATTCGGGACAGTCATTTGAGCTTTGGCACATCACCGCCAGCAACGGCTCGTTCGTGCATGTTGGCTATCCTGTTCCCCACGCCCGAGTGATTGAGGAGCTTTCCTTTTCCATTTGGGCGAAGTCAGAGCGCGGCGGCCCAAGCCTCCTGGTCCGAGTTGTGTTGCCTCGCACGATTGATCCACGCACAGGCGAACCGGCCCGCGTACTCATTCAGGGGACAAGCTATCGTGACCCTGGCCGTTGGCAAGAGTTGCGCGTCGCGGAACTCAATCAGGAAGTGACCCGTGCTGCACAGCGGTTGCGGTTGGAGATTTCTGCCGACGTCGATGACCGCGAAGCCTACGTTGACCAGGTGATTGTCAACATTTACGCGGGTGCGGGGGAAACCAGCCTTGCACTCGATGACTTGGAAGTGCGCGGCTTGGTTGAAAGAAAGAACGAACGCCCGACCTGGGGTGACGGAAATGCGGATAGCGCGTTTCAAACGGCCAACGTACGGCGTTCCGGCACGCAACTGTTGGTTAACGGGCAGCCATTCTTTCCGCGAGCAATTCAGTATCGCGGCGAGTCAATGCAAACACTCAGGCAGTTGGGCTTCAACGCGCTGCACGTCGACAAGCCCGCCTCGCGCGAGTTATTGATCGAGGCCAGCCAGCACGGCTTGTGGGTGATCTCTCCCCCACCGTTTGTCAATTCGGTGCAAGGCAAACCGCAATTGCCTGTGACGTTTGAACCACACTGGCGAGGCGTGCTGGTTTGGGACTTGGGTTTGGACTTGCAGCCTGGGGATCATCAGGCGGCGCTGGATATTGCGGAAGACCTGCGGGAGCGGACTGGCCGCCCAGTGTTGTGCAGTGCTTCAAGCGGTCTACGCGAGCTGGCACGGCACGTCGACATCTTCTGCCCCAGCCGCCGGCCGTTGGAGTCCACGCTGGATCTGAATGACTACGCCACTTGGCTGCGCGAACAACCACGGTTAACTCGGCCCGGCATTCCTCGCTGGACCATCATTCAGACCGAACCCACTCTGGCGAATCTACAACAGCAGTCGGGCCTGGCAGGCCAGCCAATCCCGGAACGCGCCGTCGATTTCGACGCCCTGCGGCTGGTGGTTTACAACGCGCTTGCGTCGGGCATCCGTGGCATCATCTTCTCTTCGCGGCAACCATTGGATGACGGCAGCAATTCCGCACGGCTGCGCGGCATGATGCTGGAGCTGCTCAACCTGGAGTTGGAGCTCATTCAGCCCTGGCTCGCAGCGGGCAACGTGACCGCAATCGTCAACGGCAATCAGCCTGATATCTCCGCAGCCATTTTGCGAACCGATCGTGCACGGTTGCTCTTGCCGATGTGGACAGGTTCTGGCGCGCAGTTTGTGCCGGGGCAGGCGGCAGCCCACGGCATCGCCATCACAGCGCCAGGCGTTCCGGAGACAGACGAAGCCTATGAGATCATGCCCGGCGGCAAGTTCCGCGTGCGCCGCCGACGTGTTGCCGGCGGCGTGCTGATTACGCTCGACGAGTTCGATCTCACATCGCAGATCTTGCTGACACAGGACGCGCGAATCGTCGCTTACGTCTCGCAGCGGTTAGCCGAGATCACGCATCGCGCCGTGATTCTGAGACGAGAGCTGCTCGAAGCGCGGCTCCGCGATACGGAAGTTTGGAACCGCCGCATGGCCCAAGCCGGCCTGGTGCACCCGTCAGCGGAAATCCGTCTGGCAGAATCTCGCGAGGCCCTGGCTCGATGCAACGCGGCGCTCGCGGCCGGCGACGATGGATCGGCCTATACATTCGCTTTGAGGGCGGCGCGACCTCTGCGTCTGTTGGAACATGCTCAGTTTGAAAAATACGCTGGCGGAAAACAGCAGCATTTTCTTTCCTCGCCGCTCTCCATGTCGACAAGAACCTTGCCGGAAATGGCTGAATTCGCCCGACGAATGAGCGGAAGCCGCTGGAATCTCAACATGTTACCCGGCGGCGATTGCGAGAACTTGGACCGTATGGTGCAGGCCGGCTGGGCGCATCAGCAACAAGAACTCGAAGCGATTTCCTCCGCGGCAGGCCTTGCTTACGGCGGCGCGCACACGGGAGCGTATAGCATGCGGCTGCGTGTCGCTCCTAATGACCCCAATGCACTGCACAGGTTTGTGGAAACTGCACCGTTGTGGATATCAACTCCGCCGGTCCCCGTTCGCAATGGCGACATTGTCAAGATTCGCGGCTGGGTTAAAGTGCCCGCACCCATCGTGGGCAGTGTGGACGGGCTGGCCATTGCGGATAATCTCGGAGGGCCGGAACTCATGCTACGCATTGGTGGTACCGAGGGATGGCAAGAGTTCGTTATTTATCGCCATGCGGAAAAGAACACCCCGCTGCGCGTCACGTTCGCCCTCTTTGGCTACGGCGAAGCATTCCTCGATGACATTACCATCGAGACGTTAACGCAAGGCATGGCCACACAAGGACCACAAGGCATGCGCAACTCGCGCGTGGTTCCCTTGCCAGCTCCGCCAGGCGGCATCCCACGACGTTAAGCTGGCGATTGGCTGCGCATCGACGCGTTCCTTCGCGTCCTGAGCATTCGTCATTCCCGAGCTGGTGGAAAGACGGTAAGAAGATAATGTCTTTCACAACGACATTGTGCTGGGATCACACCTCGTCGACCACTTCGACCTTGCGTGGCGCTCCCGCCCTCCGATAACGAAACCACTTCACCAGAATCGGCACATACATGATCGCACCAAGGATGTGCGCCAGCGTGCCAAAGAACAGGAAGAACGAATAGTGACTCGGTTGAAAGAACAACAAGATGTCATAGGTCAGCCAAACGATTGACCCCAGGACTGCCGCGACGACGAACCCGCGAGTGCCTTCCAACGCTGCATCAATCCAACCGTTGCGTTCGGTACGGCCGCCCAACAGAGGATGCAACAAGGCGGTAATGAACATCAGTAGCATGGTGCCGCGAAACCATAGGAATACGGCGATGCCCAGCAAGAAGACCATGCCCACAATGGTGACCGCGAGCGAGAAGAACGCCCATGAATCCGTTGCGGGAACTCGGCCGGAATCCACGAAACGGGGAAGCGTTACAGCGACACAATTAAACAACGCCGGCGGCAGCAACAAACCAACAGCAGTGCGGAAGCGCCGAGTCGCCAACAACTCTAATTCGTGCGAAGCTGCTTGCGGAGCGGTCAGCTCTGAAACCGGGGCCGCGTACGGGTTGGATTGGGAATCGCTCATTGGTAATTATGGCTCGAGGAAGCCGCGAAGTCGCAGTCATTCGATTTTACGCCCAAACTTAGCGTACATCGAGTCGCCAACAGTGGCCTCGACGAGCATCTCGGAATGTCACACGACAGACAACACGTGTAACGCCCTCACGTTATTGTTTGCGAGGCAGTCTTGAACAGTTGTCGGTTGATGGAATCTGTTTGTCGCGAGGAAACACATGGCAACTCTGCGCAGCCAAGTCAGCTCTTCACGCCGGATGACCGAAGGTTCAAGCGCGCCAAAGTCGAGGCGCCAATTCACACGAAGAATGTTTGCTGCCCATCTCGGCGTGGCAGGCGGATTGCTGATGTTGCCCGCCTCCACCGCTGGTGGCAAGAAACTCAAAGAAGAGCATCTGATCTCCGGTCTACGGCTGCGAACGGGCCAACCGTTGAGCAGAATGAAGCAATTCTACTCCGACAAGCTGGGACTTGAGATTGTGGAAGAGTCCGAGCAGTTGCTCACATTGGCAACCGGCGCGAGTCAGCTATCGTTTGAATACACAGAAGGCTCTCAAGCGCGATACCACTTTGCATTCAACATCCCTGAGAACCAGGTCCTTGCAGCCCATCGCTGGCAACGGGAACGGAGCGAACTGATTGAACCGCCGGCACGGCTGGTGGATGAAGGCATGCCGCGCGAGGTTGTCGCCTTCCGCCATTGGAACGCGCACTCAGTCTTCTTTCATGATCCGGCCCGCAATGTTGTGGAGTACATCGCGCGGCATGATTTAGACAACGCCGACAACAGCGAGTTCTCGGCCGCAAACAGTGCGCTATGCATCAGCGAGATTGGGCTGGTCACCGAAGACGTTCCCGCCCTGGCTCGCAGCCTCGCCACATCCCTGGAACTGGAGACCTACGTCAGCTCCAGCGAGGCTTTCCATCCCTTGGGCGATCAGCAGGGGTTGATCCTGGTGATGAAGCGCGGCGGCGCGATGGCGTTCGGCAAGGATTGTTGCCGGGATATCTTTCCCACGCAAGTCCAACTCAATCGAAACCAAATGCAGCCGATTGACATTAAAGGGCATCCCTACCGTTTGGCCGGAAGCGATGTCGATGTACCAAACCGATAAACGCTCCTCCATCCAATCTCGCTTCATCGACTTGCCTCGCCGAAGAAGGACCCGCTTCACGACAAAACCCGCCGCACCGCCACAAAAAACAACGGGCGGCCGATCCCCACGTTCGGCCGCCCGTTTTGATCGTCGTGCACACGGATGGCCACGGCGATCAATTCTCAAAATTGTGCTGCAAAGACTGCGCTGACTAGCGAGCGCCACCATCGCCTTCGATTCGCTTGGCGAGTTCCTTGAACTTCTCGTCTTCAAAGAGGATCTCAAGATCGGAATCGTCCGTCAGCGGAGTGGGCGAGCGGAAACCGGCGTCCGCGGACTTGGTCAGGAATTCCAAAGCCTTCTCTTTGTCCTTTTGCAGCGCGTGAACACACGCCACGTTGTACAAGGCAATCCGCTTGAACCGCTCAAACTCGCACGCTTTGGTGTGAGCCTTGAGGGCTTCGTCCAAGTCGCCATTCATGTGCAAGGTGTAGCCCTTGTAGAACCAGGCTTGGCCGTTTTCGGCGTCCAACTCGGCAGCTTCCGTGAACTTGGCGGCCGCCTCGGCCCACTTTTGTTCTTGGGTCAATTGCATTCCCTCGCCGACGAGTGCATTGGCTTTCGCGCGGCGTTCAGCTTCCTCGTCCTTCTTGTCGTCTTGTTTCTTATCGTCTTGCTTTTTGTCGTCCTGTTTCTTGTCCTGCTGATCTTGCGGAACAAAGGCCTGCGCCGAAATACCGCTCACGGCGATGAAAGAAACAGCAAGCAAACACGTCAACAATCTCAACTTCAACATAGGATTCTCCGGTCCCGATTAAGCATCGCGTCGGGTCGCGGTGGGGTGTTTCTTCTGTTTAAAGCTGACACGGCCTGCTCCGACAATGCCCCCACGACATCATCTTTGCGGAACCGTGCCAGCGAGTGGCTTGTTGGGGCGACTTACTTCTTACTTCTCA
>CALJLD010000137.1 GCA_937982665.1 uncultured Planctomycetales bacterium | reverse complement strand
CCGCCTGGGGCGCATCCGGCCCGGTTAGCACCAGCAAAGCGGGCAATCGGTTCAGTCGTGAATCTCGCAATAGCGCGTCAGCGCGCTGCTGTGCATTAAGAACCGCCGGAGCCGGCCGCGTTGGATTCAGCTCGACATTCACACCTGTCCGGTTCTCACCCGGCAGAAGCGAACATAAGTGTGTCTCGCGAATTCGCTGCCACTGGCCATCCTTTTCGCGGACGAAAATGCCAATCACGACATCGCTGGGAATCGCCGGAAACTCCAATCCTCCGGCCGCATCAGTTGTGACGTCAGGAACAAACGTACGCTCGGACACCGCCCGGTAGCCAAAGTCGCCATTATGGGCAAACGCCAGACGGACTTCGTAGTCTTTCAGCGGAGCGCCGTTGGACGTGACCGTGCCGGATAGACGCGCCGCCGGTTGCAAGTCGATCGTCAGGTTCAACGGCGATTCTTCGTCAATTTTCAGAGAGCCCGATAGTTTGTTAACCGGGTCAACAACAGCCAGCGTCAAATAGGACGCAAGTGTTGTTAGCTGAGCTTGATCGTCACCTGTGAGTTCGCCGGCGAAGTTTTCTCGGTCATAAGTGCTTTCGCCGGTCCAGCCGCGGACGATGGTTGACTCGGAGAGTTTTGCAGGTTGCCCATCCAAACGCAGGTCAGCCGTGATTGTGCGAGCGCCAACCCAGGGACGGTGGAACTCGATGACTTGGGGAGTATCAGAGTCGACGGTGATTCTTCGCGTCTCGCTCCAATCGACGGCGGAAAACCGCAGTTCAAACTCGCCGCGGCCAACAAAGACTGTTTGCTCCCCCATTCCATTGCACGAATAATGCGGCGCGCAGCTGGCAACGAAGCGGCTCCCATCGGCGTCCTTCCACCGCAAGACGTAATTGTTCGATCTGAACAAGTTGACAAAGCAGTTGGGCAAGGTTGATTTTTGCGGCCCATGCGTCGCAGAGATCGTGATGGGCGTTGCGCGGTATGCTTCGAGTTTGATTTCTTCAGGCTTGTCGCCTGGCTGCGGAAGGATCATCCCGTTCCGCAAATCGCTGGCCCAGTGATTGTCCATTACGCCAACGGCATATGTGTATCCGGCCGCAACACGGAATTCAAAACTCCCATCGCTGGCACAGCGGGCCGTAGGCCAGTGGCTCCTACCGATTCCTTGCTTCGTTCCATCCGCGCTGACGAAGAGTCCACGCGCATCTTCTCCAACCGGTAACGTGACCTTGCCCTTCACCAGAGCCAGTGGCGACAGGTGGACGATGACCTCACCATCGGCTTCGCTGTCGAATTCAACGGTATCCACAACCCAATTCAAGCTGGCAATAACAACGTTGGGAAAGCTTGCTCCTTCGACTGGAAACCATGGGCATTCAACTACACCTGTGGGTCCGCTGTTCAACTGCGCCTGTTTGATTTCCGTTCCGACGAAATACTTCCGCTGCTGCGCGTTTCCAACACTCAAGCTATCGATGACAAAGTCAACGTTGGGCACAGGTTGCCCCTGCCCATCAATCAGGCGGATTTTCTTGGGCTTGGGTTCAAACAATTCGATGACCGTCGGCACGCCGAAGGCCGTGGGGACATTTCCGCCGATGCCTAACTCTGAATGAAAAGCGGAGAGATAAGTCCATTCCGGCTTGAGTCGAGGATTGTCAAGAATCTTAATCTCAGCGAATCCATTCTCGTCCGTGTCGATGACGTCAAACATCGCGTTGCTTCGAGTAACCTGGGCTCCGGCAACCGGAGTGCCGTTTGCCGTGACCACAACCGGCACTTTCACGCTGCGAACCAGCGGTATGGAAACCGGCTGAGAAGCTTCTGTTCGCAGGCGAAAGTCCGAAAGCGTCACTTGTCCAATCCATTCCCTGTCCGCGGTGGCTGCTTGGATTTGCAACCCAAAAGACGGCACATCTGGATAGCGGAAGCGTCCTTCATCATCTGTAGTTGCGCGGTAGATAGATTCGCCGCTCCGCGTGGCGCGCATGGCAACATCCGCGCCCGCCGCTGGCGTTCCATCCGGAAGCAGAGCAACGCCATGGATGGAGACTTTGCCATCAGCGGTGATGAAAGTGTCTTGGCTTTGCGTTGCCTCTTGGGCCTGGCAAATTGCACAGCCCAACGACGCAAATGAGGCAACCGCAATCAGCAGCAGGCTTTTGGCAAACATCCGCATGTCGACCCCTTTCGGCGCAAGCTGCGCTTGACAAGCAAGAGTAGATCGGGAAATACCGATGGCTCATTGTCATCGATTCTCCCTCCTGTTTGCAAGAAATCAGCGCTACAACTCGATATCGTACATGCGGTACGTCTTGTATTTGCGTGCGCCGCCTTTTTCCAGGCCGCCGCGGGCGAGGGAGTTGTCTTCGGACACCCAGGAGAACTCCGCGTGCTTGACGTTGAGCGCCAGGGCTTTGGGAACCAGCCCGTTCATCAGCACAAGGCCCAGCCCCCAGCGTTGATATTCTGGGACCACGTCAATGCTGACGACGCGAAAGATCTCGATCTTCCGCTTGGCGGCCAGAAGTTTGAGAAAGCCGAATGGGAAGAGCCGACCTTTGATCCGCTTGATCGCCGGGTTGAAGTCAGGCAAGCCCACGACAACGCCGACGGTCTCGCCATCCACTTCCGCGATGAGCGCGAGGTCCCGAACCAGCAGCCATTTGAGTGAGGCTCCCAAGGCGTGAACTTCGCCACGGGTGAGCGGAACAAAGCCCCACATTTCCCCGCAAGCGCGGTTGTACATCTCCAGAAATGTATCCACATCTTCGCGGAAGCGCGCGCGGTTCATCGGCCGCAGCTTTGCGCCGGAACGCTCCTTGGCTTGCTCAATGATCGGACCGAGCTTTTTGTCAACATCCGGCAGTTGTTCGATATCGCCGATGTATGCGAGCAAGTCGTGAGCTTTGCCAAAGCCATAGTTATCGACGAGCTTCTCATAGTACGGCGGGTTGTATGTCATCATGAAGACCGGCATGCGGTCAAACCCATCAATCAACAATCCGCATTCGTAGTTCATCGATGGGTTCGCCGGGCCGCGCATGGCAGTCAAGCCGCGCTGCCGGCACCAATTGGTCGCTTCATCAAACAGCGCGTTGGCGACATCTTGATCATCAATGCATTCAAAGAAGCCGAAGAAGCCTCGCTTCTCCTTGTATTCGCGATTGTGCTCGCGGTTTTCGATGGCGGCGATGCGGCCGACGACCTTGCCGTCTCTTCGCGCCAAGAAACACTCAACATCCGCGATCTCGTGAAAGGCGTGTTTCTTCCAACCGAGCATTTGCTTGATATTGTCCAACAACGGCGGCACCCAATTGGGATCGCCTTGGTACAGGTCCCAGGCAAACTGCAGGAACTCCTTGCGATCATTGCGTGTGCTGACAGGTGTGACAGTGATTTCGGACATGGACTTAGGATAGATCGCTTTGAGAGTCGCGCGAACGAGCCGACTTGAACCGGACGTTTGAAGACCTCACAGTCTAGGCACCGCGGCGCGCCCTGGTCAATTCGCGGCTTCGCAGGCAGTCTTTGCGACGACTGGTTGATTTCAATCTGAGCGACTTTGCCCCCAAGCGCTGCGTACCAAAAACGTCAAAGCGTGGCGTGTTGAATTGAGTATTCGCGGTTGGGGCAAACGCATTGTTGATCCACAAAATGCGCGTTTGTCAAGCTCGAAAAATTATCTGTTTTTCGCAGCGTTGAATCTGTATTTGTCCGATTCGTTTGCGAGTTTATAATGCGGTCATTGGCGGTTAGGCGTGAGTGTTTTGAATCGCCAATACGATGTGGATCAAACCTGGGCTGATGGCAACATACCAGGCTTGTTCCATGCTAAGCTTGTTCTGTGTCGCACAAAGTTGCTAACTTGGTTTTGTTGCCCGGCTGATTTGGCATCGAAAACTAAATGGCGTGAGTTTGTTCCCGAGTCTTGATTCTTTCGAGGGTTTTCCGGTGCTTTCGGTACGACCAAAAATTGCTGAGCTTGTTTTTCAGCTCTACGGGCGTCCCTTGCACCCGGAACTTTTTGAGGTCTACACCACGCGGACCATCAAGCGCGGTGGGTACGAAGCCAAAGTTCAGATCACAAGCGCCGGCCATCTGGTGACTTGGAATCGGGACGGCATGACTTTGACAGAAGTTGCGACGAGTGCTTCGCATCCGCTTCCGCAAAAGCGCCGCTTGATGTCCTACCGTTTGACGGGCGAAAGAAACGATCGCGTGGAATGCCGCGGCGGCGTGAAGTATCACGTCTCGTTCCAACTGGAGCCTGTGGATCCCAAGATCTTTTGGACATTCCAGCAGGAGTTGGTCCGCGATTCCGAACGTGAGGGGATGTTGCACGTATTCCGTTCGTCGGGGCGAGTCGCCATGGGCGCGATGAGCTACATCAACGTGCAAGCTCGCAATCAAAGCTTGATCGTTCAGGCGTTTCACACGTTCCCGGACGATTGTGCGATTGTTAAGAGCCAATCATTGATCGAACTTCCTTAGTTCGATTCCAGCCACTGACGCTGCTCGCGTCCGTGATCTCTTAGGAGCCGCATCGGCTCAGATTGAGCCACTCGCCGGCTGCTGACCTGCGCTCATGCTCAAGTTTTTCCGCCGCTCTGACCGCCGCTGATTCGGGCGCGCCAGGTCACTATAAGTGCGTAGAATCTCCGCCCATTGATATCCACGGAGCGCCCCCTGGAAGAATGAAAATTGCACCCGTGGGCGCGCTCACAACGCGACTAGTGCTTAGAAAGAGCTGAGTTTCTCATCCCCCATTTTTTTTTCGAGAAACTCGCCTTGCTCACTAAGCAGCTTTCGTCCGAAATTGCAGCAGGCCCTTGCGCGGTTGATATTGCTGCTGTCTGACGGCGTGGATTTGGCCGTTGGTTGCAAATGAAGCCCCAGCGCGCGGGCTTCGCGGCCAAGCCTGCAACTCGCGCGATTGTTGCGTGCCTTGCTGTTGGCGGCCGCGTTGGCTGTTAGAATGTTTGCGAAACTGGCCGCCCGATCGCCATTGCCGATTGGGCCAAATCCACAAATCGAAGCCAACTCTCCTTTGTGAGGAATTTTCCATGTCAAAAGCTCACCCCCATCACGGCTTCGCTCGGACCGGTTTGGTTGCATGGCGGCGCCGAGTTTTGGTGCTTGGCTGTCTGGTTTTCTTGACTGGTTGCCAAAGTAGTTCCGAGCCACCGGCTCAGAAAAACCTTGACGAAGCGGGGATCCTCCTGAGTGCCGCCCAAGTCAAAGCACTTTGTGACGACGTTGAAGCTCAAGATGCCGCGGAGTTGCGGATTTTGGATCTGCGTTCGGAGAGTGACTATTCCGAAGGTCACGTTCCCGGCGCGCTTTGGATGAATTTCTCGACGATTGCGGCGTTGGCAAAGAAAGAGAACGGAATGCATGATGCGGACGCCTGGTCCGAGGCAGTTTCCGCCTTGGGAGTCACGCGCGAAACTCGCGTCATCGTCTATAGCGACAACAACGCCGCGACTGCGACTCGCGCTTGGTGGCTGTTGAAGTATGTTGGCGTTAACGATGTCGCCGTGATGGATGGCGGCTGGAAATCGTGGCAAGAGTCTGGTTTCGAGGCTTCGACAGCCGTGCACGCCTATCAATCGCGCGAGTTCACACCGGAATTCCAAACGGAGCGGTTGATTGAAATCGCCGAACTCAAGGAAAGGCTGAATGACCCCAAAGTCCAACTGCTGGATACTAGGTCTGATGGCGAATTCACTGGCGAGCAAGCACGCGGTCCTCGCGGTGGCCGCATTCCAGGCGCCACGCACCTCAACTGGACGGCGCTTGTGGGCGAGGATGGACGCTTCAAGACAAAGGACGAATTGCAGAAACTCTTTGAGATGCATGGCGCGCTCCCGGACGAGGAATGCATTACTTATTGCCAGAGCGGAGGGCGAGCATCCGCTGAGGCGTTCGCTCTGGAACTTCTCGGCTACCCCAACGTGCGAGTTTACTACGCAAGTTGGCAAGAGTGGGGAGCGGACGAATCGGTTGAAGTCCAAACCGGAGCAGCCCAAGGTGGCGGTGGTTCCGACGATGGTTAACCGAGCAGCATGTGATGATGCGTGACAGCCAGAACTCGCATGTCATTGCCCGGGCGAAGCGCCCGCCGAAGGCAAGACGTTTCCGGCGTTTGTCCATTCATACAGGAGGCGCACGGTCTCGGCGTCGATGGCTTCCGGCAAGATTGTGAATTCATCAATCAAGCCGTGATAGAAACGCTCGCCGCGCATGTAGGACTTAGTTTGACCGCCGATGTGCGTAGTCGCTTCGCTGATGATGGTGGAGTCCAAACGTGTCGGCCGGATGCCCCACGCTTCGAACAGTTCGCCGTCGACATAGAGTTCGACGAGCACGTCCTTGAAGACCATCGCCATGTGATGCCATGTGTTGTGCGTCAAACGGCGTGAAGTTGTCATTGATCGGGCGCGGCCGATGTTGATTGTGATGCTCCCGTCATAGTTCGTCGCGATATTCAGGCTTCTTGCCGGATAGGTTCCGCAGTCAAAGAGCAAGCCGAATTTGCGCGAATCCATACGATGCCAAAACGAGATAGTCAACTCATCACGGCCGTTGATCAATTGAGAACGGAAGTCTGGCAAGTGAATCGCGCGGGCCACGCCGTCATAGACAAATGCCTGCCCCGCAACTCCATCCTCAAACTTCATCTCCCCTATGTAGTGGCCAGAATTCTCACTGGGGCTCAAATCATGCAGAAGAAAGGAATCTGTTCCTTGTTCGCGTGTATAGGTCCCCTCTTCAAAGTTGAATACAACCATCGCGTTCTTGAGTACGTCACGAACCGCAGCTTCGGCCGACATTGCCTCGGCTGACCTTGGCGCAATGGGCGGCGAGTCTGTCGATGAAGTGTCGCCAGTTGGCTCCGCCTGTGAATTGGTGCCAAGAGGATTGGATTCAGACTCGTGAGGTTCCCCCGCACCAGTATCCTCGACGTTTGTTCCTAGCGCATTTGAAGGGTTGGGCGGATCCGCTTTCCCATCAGCAATCGGCGAATCGCCGCCGCCTTGATTGTCCTCAGGCTCGGAAGACTGAATCAACGAGGAGCCAATCAGAAAGGCAATCGCAAAGACAAGGACAACTCCACAGATGATCGCGGCAATCCAATGAGGTTGCTTCCAAGCAGGCCGCGCTGTGCGAAACGTGGCAATGTTCGCCTGTCCCGCCACGCCAAGCGATTGTTGATTGCCAAAGTCCGGCGCGGAGCTGCCGGCGGGATTCAGCGGGGCGACCCCAAAAGTCTCCGGTTGCATTCCATGCAACGGCTCCAACTTTTGAAACTCGCTAAGTTCTTGATTCTCCGCATCTGACGCGCCGGAAAGTCGAAGCTGCTTGTCATAGTCAAGCTTCCGGCGCTGGTCCAACAAGCAGACTCGGGCCGCGGCCAGTTCGTTAAGTAACTGCTGCGAAGCTTCTCGCCGAGCACTCAGCGCATAAGTGCGGACATGGTTCATTTGCCGGTCAGCGGCGCTTTCAATCACATCGGGATCGGCCTCGAAGCGACGCAAACCCAAGAGTCGATAATGGTCCGCTGGCTGCTCATCAGGCGGAATGCCCAGCCATTGATAGTAGGGGTCAAAGTCAGACTTGTTCAAAGCGTCAGCCAAGAATCTCTCCGGAAGCGCTCTTCGTCATTTTCGATTACATCGCGGCGACGGGTCTCGCGTCAGACTCTTGGTGACCGGCAACGAATGCCCGTCGGTTGGTAGCCCTCAAGCGGATATCTCAACCGTATCGGCTCAACGACCAGACGGCAAGTTGAATGCGGAGCAAGAATGCGGAACGCTGTTGGCTGATACCACGTCGCGTTTATTCCTCGCCAGACTCCTCAATCACAGACGCGGGCGTCGTGTTCGCCTCGTCACCAAACTTCGCGTAAATCAAATAGGCCAGATAGCCGGCGTTCATGTCGACGGCAACATGGAGGATGATCGAACACCACAACGAATTGGTGAGAAGGTACAGACCCATGGCGACTGCCCCAAATATCATGGTGCGAATGACGCCGCCTGGCCCTTTGGTGATCCGCATTTGATATGCATGTGCGAGACCGAAGGCAATCACCGCGATTGTAGCGGCAAGCCAAAGCGGAAACCAAACCAGCAAGTAAGCCAACAAGTAGCCACGGTAGAGAATCTCTTCGCAGATGCCGGCCGTGAACGAAACCGCGACGAACCAGCGGTACTCGCCAAGCGTGTGTGGAACCAACGGCTCCATTGGCTGCAGTTGCTGGCGAATGTACTCGCGGGCTTCTTTCTTGGTGCGCGCCGTTACCGCTTGCCAACACAACAAAGCGAGACCTGCCAGGGTCAGCGCAACCCCCGACCAGAATCGCCACCCTCCCATCCAACCAAGACCGAGTTCGCCAGGTTCACGTTGCGTTATGAAGAACCAGACAATCAATGCGGCCCCGGTCACAATCCATTGATGCAGAATTGTCTTGCGATACTCATGCGAACGAACGGAATCCTCGCCAGCAGCTACGCGGCGCAAGAATTCGTCCATCTTCCAAAAGGCCGCCGCGCCCAACCCAACGGTAAAGATCAGGACGATGATGTGGTCCAGCCAGTGAAGCGTTTCGATCATTGATGCGGAGGCAGACGTTGCAGCAGGATTGTTATTTCTGTGAGACGGTCTCAATTCCGGGTGCGATGTCGATCGTCTAAATTCAGCAACAGGCGGAGGCGATCATGATTGCGAAGCTGACTCGCAGCGTGCGGTTTCGCACGAAGGATGTATCACAACATGCTGAACTTTGCCAGCAGGATCAACCTTTCGCGAGGCCGCAGGCATGTGTTACGCCGAATGTACAGGCGATTTTCCGAATTCTCGATCCGACTCGCCCGCTTAGGGCGGAGCGCAAATTGATCGATTGTTAGGACCAAGCAACAATTACGGTTAGATACCTGAGCTCTTGGCGTGGTTTTGCATTTGGTAGGCCAGCCCCAACAGCAGCCATGTGGATTACGGACATCCATGAGTGAATTGCCGGAAATCTCGAAATCAAGTCGCTACAAGGACTTCTTTCTTCGCATCGATCCGCGGAGTCTGGGGCTGTTCCGCATTCTGCTGGCGTTGGTGTTGATCAGTTTGTGGATCATTCGCTGGCGCTGGCTCAATGTGATGTACACAGACGCCGGAGTGCTGCCGCGCAGTGCGATGGAGGAATTGGGCACGGCCTATTTTCGGTTTACGCCGCTGGCCTGGTTTGGCAGTGAATGGGCGGTTCGCCTGTTCTTTCTCGGGGCGCTGTTGAGCTATGTGGTGCTGTTGGTTGGATATCGCACACGCGTGGCAAGCGTGTTGGCGTGGCTCTTTTTTGTATCGATTTCACACCGCAATCCGTATGTCCTGATTGGCGCCGATTTTGTGTTGGCCTCGATGTTGACTTGGGCGACGCTGCTGCCGTTGGGGAAGCGCTTCTCGCTCGACGCCGTTCGCAAAGCCATGCAGGGCTCCGTGCCATTGAAAGATCGCGCGAAGTCCCCGGACGCCTGGGACAACAAGATTGTCGAAGCACCGACAACGATCCGGCCAACTTTGGTGGCGCTGTTTGTTGTTGTGCACTTCGGATTGATCTATTTCTTCACCGGTATTTGGAAGACCGGAGAAACGTGGTGGGAGAAGGGGACAGCACTGTATTACGTGCTGCACATGGAGCAGTCCCTCTATCCGCTGGGGGCGATGTTGGCGGAAGCTCCTCTGAAGCTGCTAAAGGCGTTGGCCTATGGCACGTTGATTATGGAGTATGTTGCGCCGCTGGCATTCTTGCTGCCATGGGGGCAGCCCTGGCTGCGTCGATTGATGTTGGTGGCATTGGCCGGCTTTCACGTGGGCATTGCTGTTACTGTGGACGCTGGCGTGTTCTCTTACGCCATGTTGGCTTGTTTTCCACTCTTGCTATTGCCGCGAGATTGGGAAGCCATGGCTCGATTTGGTCGGCGCTTCTCGCGTCGCGTGACAGCCTACTACGACGACAACTGCGGCATTTGCACCGCGTGCTGCAAACTGCTGACCGTGCTTGATCGGTACGGCAATCTTTCGTTTATCGGTAATTCGTTCACAGAGGATTTTCGTCACGACGTCTCGCCGGAGCTGGCTCAGCAGACCATTGTTGTCTTTGACGAAGAGACAGGGCAGCGGGGAATTCGCTCACATGGCGTGGCAAAACTCCTGGCTGCGCTACCGTTTCCCTGGCCATTGCTTTCGTTCATTGGCTGGCCGGGCATACGTGTGGTCAGCGATGTCGGGTATCGGCTGGTTGCAACCAACCGCACACGGATTTCCAAGTTGTTGGGAATGACCGCATGTGCCGTGCCGAAACCTGGCGCCGCGTTAACTAAACAACAGCCCGCCGAGCATGACTCCGCGCACAGTGAACCGACAAGCTCTGGGCAATTCGGTTGGCGACTTGGTAACGCCTTGGGCCTGGTGTACATGATTTGCGTGCTGACGGGCATGTACTACACGAATCTTGTGCCCATCTTGCGAATACAACCCAACCCGCAATCGCCGCTCACACAAGTTGGCAGGTTTGTCAACGAGGGCACTTATGTGATCATGTGCGAACAGTACTGGAACATGTTCGCACCGGATGCTCCAACATTGGACGCGTGGTGGGTGGCGGAAGCGAAGTTGGAAGATGGCCGAAAGGTTGATCTCTTCAACGAAGGGAAACCGGCCGATTTGCTCCGGCAACCTCGGCGGTGGGAAACGCCGTTTTCCAGCGTGTGGGGAAACTATTTGCGGCATACCGCAGCGCTGGGATTGTTGATGCCCCAGCACATGATCCCGGCCTACGCCGATGATCATGCCAAGATTCTGCGGCGCTCGATTTGCGAATACATCATGCGAGAGTATGCAAAATCAGGCGGACCGGAAATTGTTGAACTCAATTTGTATCTGGTTGCCAAGGCGACAATTGCCCCCGAAGAGCCGCAAAACGATGTGTACCTGCATTTGTCGACGATGACATTTGAGAATACGCGGCCGGAAGGAGAAAAGCTGTACGTGCCGAATGAGTTTGCATATTCGGTGATTTATGGTCCGAATGGAAACAGGATTGCCGAGGGCTCGCGCGATCCGCGCAACGGCCTGGCGTTGGTCGACTATTGGACGTTCTGGGATGAAGCGACTGGTCGCAAGCTGAATTCGGGCGAAATGCTCAACGGCCAGCGCGTTGGGATTTGGACCGAGTTTCTGCCGTCAGATGAGGGTGGCGGTTGGAGCGAAGGGCAAATTGCGGATGAGAAAAAGGAAGGCGTCTGGCACACAGAATATGCCAACGGTGCCACCGCGGACACGACCTTCCGCAACGGTGTGCTTCACGGTCCGTGGCGAACGTATTATCCAGATGGCTCACTGCAGGCCGAAGGTCAATTCGTCGATGGAATGCGGACCGGCAAATGGCGTGATCGCTCCGCTGACGGATCGACAGAACTTCACCGCGAGTTCCTCGACGATAAAGAGCATGGCGAATGGGTCAGAATTGAGAATGGAATTCGCGTCAAAGTCGAGAATTACCGAGACGGTGTCCTGCAGGGGGCGGCGGAAAACTACTACGACAATGGCCAGATGGAGTCGTTCGGACAATACACAAACGGAGAGCGGACCGGTCGCTGGGAGTTTTTCTATCCCGACGGCGAAAACAAAGAAGCCGGAGAATATTTGGCAGGCAAGAAGCACGGAGAGTGGACTGTGTGGATCACCGGCGGCTTCAAGACTACACGCACATACGATCACGGGCGCGTGATTGATTAGCTGAATGGCGCGCTATCTTGGGCGACGCGATCACGGCAGCGTTACCAAGAAATGCTCTTCGACTTTGGGATCGCGCTTCCATGCGATGTCAATTCGTGCGCTGACGAACCAGACAATCTTGATGTGGTGACCATCGTAGCTAATCGGGCCGGCGGGGATTGTCGCACGGAAGTTGTATTCCTTCTCGCCCGCCGCGAAATCTCCCGTATGCAGCACGTTTTCCAGAATTGTCTCGCTGTCGGTATCGCCACGACCTTCGGTTCGCCAGCCGACTTGCAAGTGAATGCTTCGACAAGAGAGATCTTCGTCCGACGAAATCTTGACGTGTCCTGAGACTTCGCCACCGGTGGGGCGATAGTTTTGCCACTGGCCATCCGGCCAAGGCCCCGGATCAAGACGGATGGCAATGTGTGGAACTGGCATGAATTCGGGTCAGGCTTAGTTTGTGTTTTCCGAATTTGTTTCAAGCTGAACCCGTTGTGCAGCTACGTCAAATGTCAGGCTGTGTTTGTAGTCTGGCCAGCCAGCGATGTCCGTGTGCGTCTCAATGATCCACTGAATGCTGTTGCGCGCCGCAGAGAACGAGTGCATTGCGTTGTCAGGAATCTGGATTGCAAACTCGCCTTCCAAAGGTTGCAACGGGCTGGCATCCACATGCTCTAGCACGACAAACTCCTGCTTTGACGCATCATGCGTAACCGTTGAGGTGTTGGTGCCATGCGTGTAAGTGGCGCTCTCGCGGCAAACGACGCTTGCCGTTACGCGGTTGATCTTGACCGCCCGCTTGGGAACTTGAGCGAATCTCGCCAACACGGATTCCCCGATGAATACTGGCGAAATGGAAAGTGAAATCACCGGACGCTGCATACGGCTTGCGGCCATGAGTTGGTGAATGGCTGCAAAAAGCAGCACCAGACCAATGCCGCCAAAGATGGACATGACCAACACAAGCCAGAAGCTCAAGCCATCATTCAAATACCAGACGGTGGTGATGGTGGCCACAATGCCATTCCAGATGATGGCGGCAATCACGATGCCGACAGCACCCAGGGACCCGGCCGTACTGGACAAGATGACGTCTGTTGGACGTGTCTTGGGCACATCCGGGATTCCGCCGGAGGAACTCATGATGGCGACCGAGCCAGCGCCGTCGTCAATGGACCCGCCTTTGATCTTGAGCCGATCAAGAATGTCTTGAGCGACAGGCACCAAGAGACCCTGCGAATATCCGGCGGCAAACCGCAGTGTCGAGCCGTCTTCAAATCGCGCGATGATCTGATGACCGCCAGCGGTTTGGAACTGGCCGCGGGATTCGACGGCAAGTTGACGGACGCTTCCTCGGGAACGTTCTTTCGAACGCCGAAACGGCCAGCCATCGCGAACCTGCAGAGTTGTGGCATCAATCTCGATCTCTGTTTGTCCCCAGACAATCTTCGCTCCGTGTAGAAAGATCCCGCCTCCAACCAAGAGGAATGGCAGCCCGAACAATGGGAAGCAAACTTGGAAGAAAGGCTGTCCAGCGCCGGCGGTAATCCACAAAGCCAGCAGGGTCCAAAGCAGGGCAAAGCCGCCAAAGATTCCCCCAAAGATCACCAAGGCAATGGCGCCTCGAGCGGCATCTCGCCGCGGCAAGATATATGCCACGCCCTGCGCTGTTTCCTTGACTTCGATACTTGCGGGGATTTCGCCCATGGGCTTGATTAACCGATTGCAGTCCTTGCGAGGTTAAGGATCTCTATGCAAAAGCCTTACGCATCCAAGGCGGGATCGCCCCAGTTCGCGTTAAACTCGTGCTTGCATTCTTCGCACGAAGTTGGCTCGCCCAACAGCTTTTGCTCCAACAATGCCGTGTGATTGCAAGCGGGACATGCGATCACATACTTTCTCGCCGGCGTATCCAGATCGCTCCAATCTTCTTCCGGAGTCTCAGGAAAGTAGATGTCTTCCGGCTCCAAAGTTGTAAGCAGTTCGCGCGTGATGGAACGGACGCCGGCGATGCGGTTCGCCAGCCGCCGGATCGCGGCTTCAAAGACATTGCGCGCTACGCGACCGTTGCCGAAGTGTTCATTGCGTTCGTCAAGCAAACGCTGAAATCCCAGCAGTAATTTCGCGCGAGTTAATTGCGGCAGTACGTAGTGATTCTTCTCGCACATAACCGCGAAGATCTCGCCCAACTCTTTGGCTGAGTAGTCCGGGAAATCCAATTGACGGCCAAAGCGTGACGTGAGCCCCGGATTTGATTGCAGCAGCCGCGACATTGGTTCTGGATATCCGGCAATGATGACCACCAGGCGTTGTCGGTCATCTTCCATTCGCTTCAGCACAACCTGCACGGCTTCCGCACCATACGGGTCATCGCCACGCTCAGCTGCCAGGCTGTAGGCTTCATCAATGAACAACACCCCGTCGAGGGCTTCATCGATCCGTTTGTTCGTCCGTGGGCCGGTTTGCCCCGCGTACTGAGCGACCAATCCGGAGCGATCCGTTTCAACGGAATGTCCTTTCGACAGGATGCCAAGGCCGCCGAGAATCTGTCCGACGATTCTGGCAACAGTGGTCTTTCCGGTACCGGGGTTGCCGCGGAAGACCATGTGCAGGCTGACTTCCGTCTTTGGCAGGTCAAGCTTCTCGCGCTCTTCCTGGATCTTCAGGAAGTTGACCAACTCACGAATCTCGCTCTTGATCGAACTTAAGCCCACCATCTCGTCGAGTTCGTCGAGGGCTTGCTTGAGTTGCTCTTCTTGACCAGGCTGCTCCTCTGCTTCTTTTGTCGAAGCGCTGGTTTTTCCGGCAACGGGAGCCAGTGAGATTGCAACTTCCTTTCCTTGTGCTTGTTCTGCCTGAGTGGCTACTGCAGAGGTCGCATCAGCTTCGCAGTTTTCAACTTCGCGATAGAGGCGCTTTTCGAGTTCGCGTTGAATGCTGCGAAGCTGCGCGGTTTCCTTCTCGTGTAAGTCACCGTCCGCCTTGGCGATGATGTTGGCAATTCGTACGGCCGTTGTTTCCAACTCGCCTGCGTGTTCTCGCAAAGGGGGGTAAGTGCTGAAAGGTCGCAGCAGGCTTTCCCAGGAAAGCAGTTCCTCTTGGTCCAAGAGCCGCTTGAATGCCTGCTTGAGTTGCGCACCTTCGAGTTGCTTTGCCCAAAGGTGATGCACAAAGATCTGGGCCAGCTCGCGTTCTTCCGAGGCCCAGCGCCAATCCGCTTTGACCATGCTGATGAAGACTTTGATCAACAGCCCTCGATGGAGATCATCCAACAACCGGCGGAACTCCGGCTCCGATTGTCGAATCAGATGCGGATAACTGCGCACGCATTCCTCGCCTGCGGTGTCGTACAATTCGCGGCACTCAGCGAGGGACAAGCGGAATTCGGACAGGAGGGCGCTGTTCAAGCGATTCACTTACGTTGAAACCTGGCGGCGGACACGCGTTGCTAACGTGAGAATCTACCGCAGTGGCTTGAATTTCGCCAATCCCGGTTGCCGCTGAATGCTCTTCGCCGGCAAACCGTGAAGTAGCAAGTTGCGAGTCTGGCCGTTTCGCCCAGACAACCAAGGGGCTAGGATAAGTGCATGAACCCAAGCGCGAAAATACGGAAGAGTTCCTTCCCAAGGATCTCCGTGGAGTCTTTCATCATGGCGTTGAACTTGGCCGCCTCAAGGTCTGGAACGTTTTTGGCGCTATTGCTTGTCAGTGTTGCGTTTTCAAATGCGGCACATGGGCAGATTCCAGACAAGACGGTGATTGTGATTCGCGATTATCGCGTATTGAGCCGGGATGATTTCTCGAAGCTGGCGCAGTCCGCGAACCCGGACGCCACATCGGAGGAGATTGCTCAGCAATACGCGCGACATCTGGCGACCGTACGCCAGGTTCAGCGTGAGCAATATTCCGTGGCTCGCAGGGCGATGTTGGAGCACGGGACCAATCGCGTCTTTGTCGAGGCTGTGCCGGAGGAACGCCTGGAGACCTTTGTGGATGAGGTCAAAGCCTGGGCGGAAAAGGCGAGCGAGGTCGACAAGCTTCGCACTCAAGCCGTGGAACTGCGCGACGAACTCAATGAGCGCCGACAGTCCGGCGACACTGCTGGCGATTACGAAAGTAAGCTACGAGAGCTGCAAGAACTGCAAGGGCAAGTCGTCGAATTCGGCATGCAGGAGTTGAGATTGGGCGTTGTGGCCAGGCTGATGGCTTCCGAACTGCTCGACTTGGAGATTGGGGCTCTGGATACAAATGAAAGCCTGCAGCTTGCCGTGAGTTCAACCCAACAGGCCGATGATGGCGGTGCGATTGAAGATAGCGACAAACTGGCTGAGAATCGCGCCGCCCGCGAAAAACTGCTCGCCAAGAAGGTTGCCGATTGGTTGAAGGATCACGACACGGCAATCCTTATCTTGGGCGGTGAAACGGACTTGCGTAATGAATTCCAGGAGCTGGAATTGCAAGTTCAATACGGCGTGGCTACCGTTCCTTCGTTTCCAGATTAGGCCGCACAACCACGGCCGGCAAAGCGATGTCCGATTGCCGCGTGTTTGTACGACGGGAAACATTTCCGCGGCGCGCATTCTGTACCATGTGGCAATACCACCTAAATGCAAGCTAGCAGGCAGCGTTAAAGATCGCTTGCCAACCGCGAAGATTCATAAGGATGCAAAGCAATGACCTTAGTGAGATTTGTTCGTCAAGCGGCGTTTATTCAAGCAGCCTTGTTGATTGGCGTCATTGGCGCGACAGTTCAGGCCGACGACTGGCCGCAATGGATGGGTGTCAATCGTGACGCTGTCTGGAATGAACCAGGCATTACGCGCGAGTTCCCGGAAGACGGTCCGCCCGTCAAATGGCGGATTCCGATCGGCACAGGGTACGCCGGACCGGCCGTCGCTGATGGCAAGATATTTTTGATGGACCGTAAACAGGAGATGGATGCGGAGGGACAGCCGGCCATCAATCGTGACGTGAGTCCGCCCGCATTCCTGGGAACCGAGCGCGTCTTTTGTGTTTCCGCCGAGACCGGCGAGATGATTTGGGAACACGAATACGATTGCCCCTATCAAATCCAATACCAGAACGGTCCCAGAACGACAGCTTTGATTGAAGATGGCCGGTGTTATGCGCTGGGTGCTATGGGTGATCTGTACTGCTTCGATGCCGACACTGGCGACGTGATTTGGCATAAGAACTTTCCGCAACAATACAGCGCGAAGCCGCCACTTTGGGGTTGGTCGAACCACCCCATCATTGATGGCGACTTGCTTTACTGCACCGTTGGCGGTGAGGGAAGTGCGGTTGTTGCATTCAACAAACACAGTGGAGAAGAGGTCTGGAAGTCACTCACCGTTGAGGAAATTGGTTACGCGCCACCAGTCATCTATGAGGCCAATGGCAAGAAGCAACTGATTGTTTGGTTGGATACCCAGGTGGAATCGCTTGATCCTCAGACCGGGCAAAGCAATTGGTCACAACCGTTTCCCGAGGATGCCGCGCCGCAACGGCCTGTCGTGACAATCATGACGCCGTTGTTTGTTGGAAGTCATCTTTATGTCAGCAACTTCTACAATGGCTCGCTGATGTGGGATGTCGCGGCTGACGCTTCAGGGGCCAAGAAGGTCTGGGGGGCGGGCCGAAATGACAACCACGACGAGGGACTGAACATCCTGATGATGACGCCGTTTGTGCAGGACGGCCACATCTACGGCGCGGCAGGGATGGGCCAATTCCGCTGCATCGAGGCGAATTCCGGCAAAGTGGTTTGGCGAGACATCGCTCCCTTGAGCGAAGGCCGTCCGGCCGCTTTCGCAACGTGCTTCCTCGTCAAGAATGATGATGTCTTCTTCATCTTCAATGACTCGGGCGACTTGATCATCGCTGAACTGAGCCCTGAAGGTTACCAGGAACTGGATCGTGCGAAGCTTCTGGCAGCCGATGGCTTTGC
>CALJLD010000136.1 GCA_937982665.1 uncultured Planctomycetales bacterium | reverse complement strand
GGTTGCGCGCATGAGTTGCTCCTCTAGCGACCAATTGGTGGGCCGTTTCGTAGCATCTAACCAATGGGTACCGTCGGAGATCCACTCGGCAAGATACTGCTCAAATGTGACAGGTGACGCAGTGCCGGGATCATCATCGTTGCCGAATTCAAAACCACAGCAAGAACAAACCTCATACGACGGCATGCCAAAGTGCTCAGAGTATGGTGCAGTCTGGCCTCGTATCAGACCAACGCCGCGAGCACGTGCGTACGGTCGACTCTTGAGGCCTGGAAATCCGCAGCAAGGGCACGTGTACTCGTTCATTCCTTTACCAGTATCGTCATAAGGTCAAATGTGCCGCCACCCCGGCACGGGTGCCATGCTCAAACTCGTTTGAGCATGAATGTACTGTGCGAACAGTGTTGATTGTGCTTCCCGCCGGGTGCCACTGGCTCCGCCAGTGCTTTGGACAACACACTGGTGGTTGAATTGTCGGTTGTACTCTCCAACGAATTCGACGGCGAAAGAGCAACAACAAAACTTGGAGCAACATTAGACGAAAGCTGGACTTCGAGCGAAGCGTGGAAGCACTGGCAAAGCCAGTGGCACCCGAGCGCGACCGGACCTTTCGTCTTCGATTGGCGCGAACTGATTCTCTCCGTGTATCTTGCCGTCGGATGTGCTGACACTCGCATTCATCACGCCGAACCTTTCATCTGTTCGAGTGTGGTGAGAAACTCCTTGAATGACCACCCTATGTCTTGCACAAGGCTGTGATCCATTCCTACGAACGGAACTTGAACCACTGGCCATTGTGTTTGCCGCGTGTCAAAGCCGTACGCTTCACCACCGCCGCGAGAACCGACCAACAAGAGCCCGTTGCAATAATCTCCAACTTCGTATTCACGATTGAACTCCTCGAGGTCCTCAACCTTCCACAAAATCAAATACGACTCCTCACCAATAAATCCTTCGCCGCCGTTAGTGCGGCGTAGCAGTTCCTTGTAGTCAGTGGGCAGTTTCAATCCCGTAGATTCTTCAAAATCTCTAATTGCCTCCGGCGATGCTGCCGGATTTCCGTTAAATCGACGTTGTGCGTCCGAATTTGTAATTGTCAACCTCCGTTGCTTTGCAGCGACCGCAGGAGCCTATTCCACCAGGGAGTCATTTCCCGACGATGAAAGGTGCGTGGTAGCGCTATCTTGTTTGCCAGATCGTCGGGCTTCCACCGAATTTAACCGGATGAATCTCGTGAATCTCTTTGCCTGCATACTTTGCAGGGTTGGCACGGGTGCCATGCTCAAACTCGTTTTGAGCATGAATGTGCTATGCGGGCAGCGTTGATTGTGCAAATTCCCGCTGCGTTTTTGTGCAGAACATCTCGTAACATGTTTGCTCAATAATGAGAGAGGGCATCGTGCGTTCTCCTCATGCTCAAGCCTGTTGCCCTGCTCAGCGTTTGCGCAGGCCGGTGCCTTTTTGCCGATGCATTTCGTCGAGTTCGATGCGCACGTCTTTGGGCATTCTTTCTCGCCACTTCACGTAATCTGGAAGCGGCCAAGGTTCCGCTGGTGAACCATCCAAATAGTTGGAGTTGTTCCACAAGTAATAGAGGTCCGGATGGGTGTGGGGAGTCGCAACGGTCATGCGGTCGTCTTCAAAGACCCAGATGATGTCTTGAGGTTCCCCACTCGCATGGTGAAACTTCGCGCGCATCAGCACGAGGCCATCGCCGTCGCGCGGCCCGTCAATCTGATCAACGTTGCGGCGAACAACGAGGAATTCACGGTCCAGGCTTTCGTAAACCTCCGTGTAATAATGCCCGCCGTTACTTTGCGCCCACATGTAGATCAGAAACACAGAGGTGCTGGTCCCCACAATCAAGACAACGAAGATCACGACACCGAAGACGATCCACCACGCGAGTGTTCGCTTGGGCTTGCGGACTGCCGGAGATGGAGCGACGGACGGGTCTTGTGAGTTGGGTGGCGACATGCTGCCCTCCTGTTTGCCCCGTGCTCGATTTGCGGTCGCTCCAGAGATCGATGGGCATTGATGCTAGCCCAGGCGGCGCGGCGTCGCAAGCAAATCAGGATTCATGGCCGAGAGCAGGCGCAAGACGAGAACACAACGCAACCGGCGCCGCTGCAAAGGGGAATGTTTGCGCGCAAAGAAAAAGGCCCCAGGCGGTGTATCGCCTGAGGCCTTTCGTCTAGGAGCTTGCCCTGACTTGTTGGCAATCCGTTTCAGGATTGCATGTCTCCAGCTCAGTCCCACCACCATTGGTTGGGGGGCAAGTTGGCCGTGTAGATTTCCTTGCGAGTGGCGGCAACGGTGCCGTCCTCGTCTTGCAGCAAGTTCTCTGTGTTGAGAGCTTGCGTCGGCTGAATCTGCACGCCACCGCCGATGGGCGTCATCAGCGTGTTGTTCTTCCAGATTGCGTTGACGGCCGTGGCGACTTCCTTAGGCGTGTTGTGCTTTTCGACGGAAAGCATTTGCTCATTGAGAAGCGCGGTGGGCTGCCAGTCAGCCTGACCGTAGTAATCGTGCTGCTTGATGAAGGCCGCCGCGACAAGCAGATCAATGCAGTTGCGGAGTTGGCCATAAACGGGCAGCGGATACGTCAGGTCCGAGTAGTTCTTGGTGAAGTCTTGAACCCAAAGCTTGCTGGCTCGGCTGACTCGCGGGCGAGCGCGGCGATTGCCATCATTGGCAACGAGCTCTTCTTCGCCAACGAGCTTGACGCCATCACCAACGAGTTCCATCGCCATGCCATCTTCGGCGACGCGGACGCATTCGTATTCCGGCACAAAGTACCAGCGAGCCATGGCGTTGCGGCTGACCATGGCGGGAGTCGCCCGATCAACGTAGGTCTTCATGTCGACGCCGGGAACATATTCCAGGTTGATGCCGATCAGCTTCATGCGGTAGTCCGCTTCGACCATGACTTTGGCCATGTGCGTGGTGGGCGAAACGCCGAGCACGCTGACGACCTGATCGCCCAAGCTTTGTTGCAAGCCTTGGACGAGCATGGCGGTTTGATTCGGCAGAGCCTGACGACCCCATTGGCGCAAGAACCCTTGCATGCGGGCAAGGCCTTCTTGTGTGGGATCAATGGAGCAACCGACGACGGGGTTCTCACGATTGTTCGGCGAGAAGGTTCGCAGAGCGACAGCGAGATCTTCCAGAAGCAGGATGGGGTCCGAGCTGTTGATGCCGAGGACGCGACCGCCGAGGTCTTCAACCCAAGGTTCCGCCGGGCCGGCGATCACGATGTCTTTGGTTTCTGGATAGTAGAAGACGTATTGAATACGCTTCAAACCGGCCAGGCATTGCATGACTTCGTCCGGTTGCTCGCCGGCTTCGATCTTCGCGCGGATGGCGGCGTCCAAGCGATTGAGCGAAATCTTGCGGAGTTCGCTGGGCTTGGCGACATCCGGATCCAACTTGGCAAGTTGGGCTTGAATCTTTTGCGTGGTCAGACGCCAACCGGGATCAGGAAATGTCTTCAGCTGGACAATGCCATCGGCATCGATGAAGACGCCACCAGTTTGAACGCCGACGTTGACGTTGCCACCTTGGCCGCCACCACCTTGGCCTCCACCACCTTGGCCTCCACCACCTTGGCCTCCACCACCTTGGCCACCACCCCCACCACCAATTCCAGCACCTTGCTGCGGACCTCCGCCACCTCCCCCTAGCTGTGCGAAGACGGGGCTGCTGGCGAACATGACCAATGAGGCGACTAGCGCCAAGAATCCAAGTCGACGCATAATGTCCGACTCCTCCGTTCCAACGAAAATTGGCTGACGCCCGGATCGGGCAGGATGTGCAAACCCAAAATATGATCGCCCAACTCACATCGGGCAATCCACAATTGCGTTGATTATAGTCCGGCAGCCCACGCGGTAAAAATAAAAGCCGCTTGAACCGTCCGAAGAAACCGCAAACCGGCCGCTTGCGAAGAAAATCGCCCAAAAACCGGCAAATCGCAGCAGCCTCAACCCCCGATGTTAGTTGCGCAAAGATACTAAATCAAGGAATTTACGAAGAATAGGCGGCTTTCCAGGCCAGTCGAAATCTAAAGCCCAGCATGGCAATCATCCCGGCCAACCCACCGCCAACCTCCCCGTCTATTGGGCCGTTCCCAACAATTCATCTAAGTGCGGTGAAATCGGCTCATCCAACGGCACGTCCAGGCGATATTCCGATCCAAGTTGCTCGAGCACATCGCCAACTGCCTTCGGCGGCAATGCCGTTGCGTTGGAATTGGATGATGATGGTTCGCAGCAAGGGTGGCGCAGGAATGGGGGGCAAGGGAGCTAACGTGGAATCCCCCATGTTCAGCGATAATGATACTCGAATGTTTGGAAAAACTCCCAAGTGACTGTCAGAAAGGCCCTTCGGTTGGATTTGGTTGGATGGAGGACACGACTTGAACGAGATTCCGGAAACACGCGACAGTTTGCTCTTGCGGGTGCGAGACCCGCGGGATCGAGAAGCGTGGGAGTATTTCACGGAGATCTACCGTCCGGTTGCCTACCGGGTCGCTCGCGCCCACGGCTTGCAAGATGCCGACGCTCAAGACCTCGTGCAACGTGTGCTCATATCCGTGGCGACGGCGATCGGACGATGGCAACGCCGCGATGGCAAAGCGCGATTTCGACATTGGCTGCGGCGTGTCGCGAAGAACGAAACCCTGAAGTTGATTACCCGGCGAGCGAAAGACGCTGCTCGTGGTGGTTCGTCCGCGATGTTCGCGCTCCAGGCATTGCCATCAGGCCACCGCACTGTGGATGAAGCGTTCGAGCTTGAATACCGCCGGCAGCTGATTCGGCGGGCTGGTGCAATCGTCAAGGCCCGTGCTGAGCAAACAACCTGGCAAGCGTTTTCGATGACCGTGGTCGATGGCATGTCCATCGCTGACGCAGCCCTGGAACTCGGGCGTAGCGAAGGTGTCATCTATGCGGCTCGAAGCCGAATTCTCCGCCGCATTCGAGACGTCGTTCGGCAGTTAGAGGAGGATGAGCAATGAAAAGATCGATCGTGACAACGTGTGACGCGATAAAGCCGCAGGCGTTCCTCAATGATGAGCTGTCGATTGAGGCGGAAGAACGCCTGCTGGCACACCTGGAATCATGCGAGAAATGCCGTGCAAGGCTAATCAATGCTGCAAGTCAGCCGGAGCTATCGAGAGAAATCGCGCAAGCGCTGCGTGACCAGCCGGGCGATTCGGTTGCTCTATGTAGTCGAATTCAGCAACAAGCAAATCTAGCCACTACAGCGACGGCGCAGATCGAGCAGGTTGTTCGGCTGCTGGAGCCAACAGACGATCCCACGAAGCTTGGCCGCATCGGAGGCTATGAAGTTGCCGGAGTGGTCGGAAGCGGCGGGATGGGGGCTGTGCTAAAAGCAGTCGACCCTGCGCTCGACCGTGTGATCGCCATTAAGGTCTTGTCGCCGCATCTGGCAACTACCGGAGCTGCCCGAAAACGCTTCGCTCGCGAAGCCAAGGCCGCGGCGGCTGTTATTCATCCCAATGTCATTGCGATCCACAGCGTTTGCAACGAGGGCAAGCTGCCGTACCTTGTCATGCCGTATATTCACGGCAGCTCGCTGCAAAAGCGCATTGATCGTGAGGGGGCGTTGCCGCTGGTGGACATCCTTCGCGTTGGAGCGCAAGTCGCTGCCGGCTTAGCCGCCGCCCACGAGCAAGGTCTTGTGCATCGGGACATCAAGCCGGCGAATATCTTGCTGGAAGAAGGTGTCGAACGAGTTGCAATCACCGACTTTGGACTCGCCCGCGCTGTTGACGATGCAACGTTGACCCAAACCGGAATGATTGCGGGCACGCCGCAATACATGTCACCGGAACAAGCGCGCGGCGAGCCGATCGACGTCCGCAGTGATCTCTTTTCACTTGGCAGTGTGCTCTATGCGATGTGCACTGGACGGCCACCGTTTCGTGCCGAGACCAGCTACGGCGTCTTGCGAGGCATCATCGAAACCGATCCACGCTCCATTCGTGAGATCAATGTGGATGCGCCGGAATGGTTGTGCGAGATCATCAACAGGCTTATGTCTAAGCATCCCAGCGGTCGTCTGGAATCGGCCAGCCAGGTTGCTGTCTTGCTCAATGCGTGGCTCGCCCACTTGCATCAACCGGAGACAAAACCTGCGCCTAAGCGAATTAAGCCTGTGCCCAAGCGAATCAAGCCAGCACCAAATGCCCAGGGCTTGCAGTGGCGCAAAAGCAACTTCTTGTTGCGAGTTGCCTTCGGTGCCGGCTTGGTGTTGGCTGGCCTGATGATATGGCCGGGAATGGATCGGGGAGCACACACAACCGGCGGCGACAAACGGAGCGATGTTCCACTTTCCACGACTCCTGCCCAATGGCGGCCCCCATATATTGACCGCATTTACGGCAACTATGATTTACACGGGGACGTTCGTTGCGTCGCGTACTCCTCGGACGGAAAGACTGTCTATACGGCGGGGGATTCCGTCATCCAGGTCAGGGATGCTGAAACGGGGAAGTTGATCGACGAGTTTCGCGAACACTTCGGAACTCTGGAGACAATCGCCGTTTCCCCCGACGGCACGCTCCTGGCTGGGGGCGGAATTTGGGGGGAATTGCTCTGGGACATCAAGTCGCGCGAGCTCAAATCACGGAAGCTCTTTTCTTTCGGCGGCAGCGATCATCGGCCGGGAATCACCAACGTTGCGTTTTCTCCCGACGGCAAGCGATTGGTCCGCTGCCGGCGATGGCGGATTGCGGAAGTGCTGGATTCCGAATCAGGAGAGCTAATCAAAGAGTTGCCTTTGACGGAAGAAGGAAGGGTAGGAATCGTAATTCCCGCCGTCGATTTTTCGCCAAGCGGAGATTTGCTTGCCATCACTGGTGACAGCGTCATTCATTTATTTGATGCCCAATCGCTTGAGCTAATTCGAACGATTCAGGCACATCAAACACGCGATATCACCACACTTGAGTTCGTCTCCGACGAAGCATTGCTCTCCTCCGGCGCCGAATCCACCGAGGGCGGTGTTGCGTGCGAGATCAAGCTTTGGGAGCCAAGAACCGGCAATCTCATCCGGCGCTTTGATATTGGGCAGATCAGCAAATCGCCCCCAGCCGTCCGGGTCTTGCCGCAGCGGGATAAGGCAATCGCTGAACTTCAACAGTCTCTGGCTGTCATTGACTTGTCGACCGGCACCACGATCAGAACGATCACGGTCGACGAGACACCGCGACGACCAACGTCTTTCGGCCGACCGATGGCCTACCACCACGAGAATCGCATCGCAGTAGCGCCTGATGGTCGGCAGATCGCTATCGCCGATAGCCAGCAACTCCAGTTGATTGACCTAGAGACGGGCGCAAGGATCTTCAATCCGAATAGCGGGCACGATGGCGCGCTGACGGGACTTGCGCCATCACCTGATGGGGATCATCTTGCCACGATTGGAGAAGATGGCCGCGCGATCATTTGGAATTCCCAGACTGGCGAATTCGTTAAGGCATTCACCGCTGCCCCGGAAAATGTAACTCCACAGCACATATTCTGGCCTGCGAACGCCGGGACGATCTATGTCACCGGCAAACTGTCACCTCGTTCGGGGTCCTACCTGGCGGCCTTTGACGCCCAGGACCACAACCTTCTGTTCGAGTTGACATTCCCTTGGGATATCGTGTCGGGATCAACGTCGCTTTCGGCAAGTGGCAAGGAACTTGCCCTGGTAATCAACAACGTAGGTTACACCAGAACCTTATTAGTCATCGACGCGCACACCGGAGAAACGATCCACGAACTGAAGTCTGATTTAGCCACTCAGGCGACCGCCTTTTCCGCCGATGGCTCGTGCCTGCTGACTATAGTCAATGATCGACGCACATATCTACTCAACACGTGGGATCTGCATTCTGAACAGGTCATCGGGAGTAAGCAACTTGGTGGCGAGTACGATCTTGTGCGCCTTTCTCCTGACGGAGAACTCGTCGCCACTGCTAAGTTTTCTCGAAATGGCCGTGAAGTTTCGATCGTCGATTCCACGACACTCGTGAGCACGCACGACTTCTATCTCCATCTGGAGCGGGTTGCCGAAGCGTCCTTCTCGGCAGGACGTATTATCACAATGTCCCGAGACTCGACGGATTGGCCGTGGCATCTCAAGAATGTTCCCTATTGGATTCGCCTGCGAGACGCTCGTGAAGATGGGGTGGTAGACGTTATTAATGGAGGGTTCATGCTTACTCATGATAAGCATGTCCCTCCCGTTTCGAAGTTGCAGCTTTCGGCTGATGGCAAGCGACTGTTCGGCGCAACCACCTATGGCGTCGCCGTTTCATGGGACATGAGCGCTCGCAACAAGAAGAGCGCTGATGAAGAATCCAACGGCTTGGACGCCACAGAAAGAGATCTCACGGAAGGAGATTCCAGCGCATTAGGTAAGAACTAGATGCTCACAAACTGCGAAGCGGTTTGATCAGTTCAAACGCCGTGAATACACCGCGCGCCCTACTGCTGATTGAACACTGCACATCAATCCAACTGGAACGTCTAATGACAGCGGAAGCGACAATTGAGAATTTGGTCTTGCGGTACTTTCAATCATGGCAAGAGCCTGCTGATCTGGAGGAATTCCGTGCTTGTCTTGCTGACAACGTTGTCTTCGACAGTCCATTTGGCAAGGTCGATGGTGCTGATGCACTGACGGAAATGGTTCGCAATACAGAAGCACCTTGGGAGGGTGTAACACTTCTGACGTCGACCTTCGATGCGAACTCCGGTGCACTTTTCTACGACGGAATTGACAGTAAGACGGGCGCCAGGATGAGGGTTGGAGAACACTTGAGAGTCCATGGCGGACAGATCGACTACATAACGGCTGCCATCTGCCGGTTGGATTGATCTCGCGGCGATGAGCCTGAACAAGCGCACGCTTGAGCATGCATTAGCATGGTTGAAGCCCAGTGCCGTAGGGTGGGTGGAGCATAGCGCAACCCACCTTCACAGCGAAGTCACGTGCTCGTCGTGCTTTGACGTTAACGAGTGAGGTCAGCTCACCCCAGAGATCAATTGTTGGG
>CALJLD010000135.1 GCA_937982665.1 uncultured Planctomycetales bacterium | reverse complement strand
TTGCCTGCGAACCAGTCGATCGCAAAGACAAATGTGATCGAGAGCAGGCACGCGGTGATCGGCAGCAGGGCCTCGCTCCATTCTTGCGGCCACTGGTTGGGGCCAAACTCCGGATGGCCGCGCTCGTTTTGCGAGACCGTGCGGAAAGGCCAGACTCCGCGGACCGCGCCAAGCATGATTCCGCACAGTACCGCAAGTGTGGCCGCCTGATATTTTGAAAGCAGCCACCGCAGCACTTTGCTGAAGCTGAGCAAGCCGATGAGGCAACCGCAAGCGAAGAGGCCAAGGCCAGCGAGATTGCCGGAAGTGAGCTCTCCTTTCGTCACTGCGGACACCATGCCAATGACTGTGCCGTAGGCTCCCAAGATCAGCAGGATGAATGAGCCGCTGATGCCAGGCAGGATCATCGCGCAGATGGCGATGCACCCGCAGAGAAAGATGTAGCCCAGGCTCACGGTCTCGCCGGCAGAGTCTCGGCTGGGGGAGAACGCACCGGTAAACCAGAATGCCGCGGCCAGTGCGAGCACAAGCAGAAGCACATGACCCAGCGTCCACTGATTGATCCGCCTGGCGACCAACAAGCCTGAGGCCAGGATCAGCCCAAAGAAGGCTGCGAAAGTGACTTCGTGGTGATGCAGCAACAGGTAATTGATGATTCGCGCGAGCGCGACAATTCCCGTCAAGACCCCGGCGCCGAGCGCGACCAGGAAACGCAGGTCAACGTGGCGTGCCGCGGCAAAAAGCTTTCGCGCTCGAAGCAATCGCAGAAAGTCGGCATCGAAGCGGGCCAGCGCGGTGATCAGTCGGGCGTAGACGCCAACAATCAGCGCGACGGTTCCTCCGGAGACGCCGGGCACAACGTCCGCGGCGCCCATCAAGATTCCCCGCGCAAAGATGGTGACGTCATCACGAAAGTGCGACGGCGTCTCGCCAGGCGAAGTCGATTCGGATGTCTGGCCGTTCATGCTGCCTGTTGCGATTCCTGTTCGCCACGCGGAACTGTCCTTAGCCGATTTGGGCACAGCGAGTGATCGGCGCGATACTTTCCAGGTTGATGGCGCTATGACGACGCTGTGGAGTTACATTCTGGCGCCACGGTCATGGCCTTGGCATTGGCCGAGTTTGGCACCAGGCAGAGGAAATGCAGCGGTTGATCGCCTGTGTTTTTGAATTGATGCACTTCATCCGGAGCGATGTAGACAACAGTGCCCGGCGTGAGCGAGTGCTCTTGATCGCCTTCCATGACGATACCGTTGCCGGCGAGCACGTAGACTTCGTGCTCATACGGATGGTTGTGCTTCGGCGTGTAGCCACCCGGGGCGACTTCGAACTGCCGCATGGCGAAATTGGGAGCGCCGTCTTCTTCGTCAACAAGCCACCGCACCTGGCAACCCTCCGCGCCTGGCATGACAACTTCCTGGAGTTTTACGTTTTCATTCGCTGTGACTTTCATCCGGAGTTGTTCCTTTTGTATGAGTTGCCTGATCTGTGGTTTGTTCTTCTGGGGTTTGTTCTACTGGGGTTTGTTTTTCCGCGGTCTGTTCTTTTGGGGATTGATCGTCTTTGCGTTGCCAGAGCCGCATCCAGAAGTCATCTGTCAGCATGGCCGCCAGCGAGAGCACAATCAGCGCGGTCACTTCGCCCACCAGCAAGGAAGTTCCGTGAGCTTCCAAAAAACTGAAGAGCGAATCGCGCGGGTTCTCGCCGAGGGGATCCTTGATAACAGCCAGGCTCATCAGCCAATAAGCAACCACCGTGACCACAAACAGGAACCCAGCCACCGACAATAGCAGGTAGAAAGGGTTCTTGATGATCTGCGGTCGAGGCATGCTCAGACATTCTGGGGCGTTTATGAGAGCTAGCTGCCAGTCATGCTCATTCTACTTGCGATCATTTTCGGCGAAATGGCAGAACGACCGGCTTTGATGTCGAAAGCACCAATGGCGTGAGCGAAGCGAGGCTCGCGGTCGCGGGAAATTGCAATTCCCGCACCACGCGATATAAGGGGTTTCCTGGCGAACAGCACAATCATTTGTGCCGCAATCAACCGCAAGGAACAGGAGGTGGTGATGGCGATTTCTTTTCGATGCCCAAGTTGTGGCAAGAATTATCAACAGCCAGATTCCGCGGCGGGCCGAATGGCCAAATGCGGTTGCGGAACGCAATTCACCGTGCCGCAACCAGGGGGAGGCGACGACATCCCGCAGCTCACAGATGCCGATTTGGCTCCGGCCGATGACGTGCCCCAATTGACGGATGCGGACTTAGCGCCAGCCGGCGATATTCCGCAGCTCACCGATGCCGACCTGGCAAAAGGCCAAAGCCAACCGATGGGCGATGTGCCGCAACTGACTGACGCTGACCTTGCTCCGATGACGGTTATGCCCACGGGGCAGACTGGCAGCAAGAAGTGGCTCTTGCCCACCGCCATCGGTGGCGGAGTAGTTGGCGTAATCGGGATTGTTGTGTTGGTGGTTGTTTTGATGTCAGGGGAAGATGAGGGAGAAGGCGAGCCGGTGGCCGTGAATACGCCGCCTGCGAAAGGTGCCCCGACCAATAGCGGTGGCAACACAGGCGCTGCGAACTCAGGCCGAGCGAACGCTGGCCAAAACAACAACTCCGGCCAACCTTCCGGCAACGGCCAGGCAGCGGAGGACGCGTTCATTGCATCTTTGCCAAGCGCCAACTGGGCGAACACCTCAATCGACTCGTTTCCCAGTTTGGATGAGAGCACTGCGCGTTCACTGGGCTGGGCCTCGTACAACGAAGAGGATGATGCCGAGCGGATGGTCGAGGCACTCTTCGACGAAAATCCACGCAAGCGGCTTGCCGGGTTATCGACACTTTCTTCATTGTTGGCGGATGAGCCATTGACGAAGTTTCGCGAGCGGATTGCCGCTGGTGTGACGGAGAACCTGAACCACGACATTCCTGAAATTCGCGTTGCCGCTGCGGAGGTGTGTTACCGTCTGGGCGAGGACGCCGCGCCTGCGCTCATTCCCTTGGCCGTGCTCTTGCGCGATGGCACCAGCGTTGATGAACATATGACAGCCGGTGAAGCAATGGCGGCGCTTGGTGAAGCCGCGCGGCCGGCAATTCCGTTGCTGTATGAAGTCGCCATGGCGAACACGATGAACAACAGAATTGGTTACCATCGCTGTGTGCAAGGATGCGTGGTGGCTTTGGGAAATCTGAATTGTCGCGAGATGGTTTTTGAGCTCCACAACACCCCCGGCTATACCCAGCGGTACAGTTTGGAAGCAATGGGGAAACTCGATCCCGTTCCGCCGGAAGCTATGCAGATCATGTTTGACGCGGCCGGTAAAGGGTCCACGAGCTATTGGTCAGGACATGCATTTGTAGGCTTGTCGCATGTTCGCCCAACCTCGGACCGCATCATGCAGGCATTCCGAGATGGCTTCGACAGCGCGGATGACGTGACACGGATGGACATAATGGAAGCGCTGGCCAACCTGGAGGCCGATACGTCGGGGTTGCGGGAACTGGTTGAGAAGGGTCTGGCGGACGAAAATGGGGGCGTCCAAATCAGCGCTGAGGACACCGCGCGGAAATTCCAGTTCGCAGACAACGACGAACTCGCTCCAAGCGAACATGAATGACCATTATTGGCTGACACGAATGTCGGGCCTCAGTTGCGGGACTGGTTCGCAAATCAACAATGGTTAGAATCCTAAAGCTTTGGCCAGCCCCCTATTCAGGCACAAACCAAAGATGTCCGCCGCGAATCGCTTAGAGAAGTTACGGCAAGCCAGCCCTTGCGTGTTGCCATCGATGCTGATGTGCGACTTCACGAATCTGGAGCGGGAAGTCCGGCGACTTGAGGAGGCTGGTGTCGCGGGGCTGCACTTGGATGTGATGGACGGGCACTTTGTCCCGAACTTCACCTATGGGCTGACGATTGTTGAGGCGTTCCGCAAACTGACCGATTTGCCGATCGACGCCCACCTGATGATCGATAATCCGAGCGAGTATGCTGGCAAGTTTGTGGAGGCCGGGGCCGACATCGTCACGATCCATATTGAGGCCGAAAATGAGCCGGGCAGCACCGCCTGCACCCTGCGAGAAATCCGGGCCCAGGGGGCGGCCAGCGGGCTGGCATTGAACCCAAGTACCGCCCTGCAAGCGATTTCCGACGCTCAGGCCGTGGCCGATTTGATCCTGGTCATGAGTGTGCAGCCTGGGTTTGGGGGGCAGTCTTTTCAAGAAGTCGCCCTGGAAAAGCTGGCGGCCTTACGTGACAATGGCGAGCTTAGCGCTGTCTTGGAGATTGATGGCGGCGTGAATGATCAGACGATCGCAAGTTGCTCCGGAGCCGGGGCAGATTTGGCGGTTGTAGGTTCGGCGATCTTCGCCCATCAGGATTATTCCTCCCGAATCGCTGCCTTAACGCAAATGCTCAGAGGGGATTGAACACGCTCGCAAGCGCCATTCTATTTCGCCACGCTTTGGTTTCGTTCAGTCCCAGTTTCGGCCCCACTTATCGGCCACCACGCCGTTTAGTTCTTCAGTCGAGGACGACTCGCATATGTTCAAGATGTTCTTGATCCGTCCTGGTTCAACGGATTTTGATGCCCAGGGCCGGATCCAAGGGAACCTGGATGTTCCTCTCAATTCCACCGGCAGCCAGGAAGTCGCTGCGCTGGCTGAAGAGTTGGGCCAACATTCCATTGACGTGATTTATTCAGCCAAGTGTGAGCCTTCGGCCAGCACGGCTGAAGCTCTTGGGGAACACCTGGGCGCGAAAGTGAAACGGTTAGAGAACCTTCACAACGTGGATCACGGACTCTGGCAAGGAATGTGTGTGGAGGAACTCCGCCGCAAGCAGCCTTGGGTGTTTAAGGCTTCTCGCGAAAACCCGGAATGCTTTTGCCCTCCGCATGGCGAAACCATGCAGGCAGCCCGCGAACGAGTTGAAACAACCGTCAACAAAATCACTCGCAAATTCACCACGGCCGGTTCTAATGGAACCTTGACCGCGCAGGTGGCAGTTGTCGCTCCCGCTCCGGTGTTGCACTTGATACATACAATTCTCACGGACGAGCCGACTGAGGATTTTTGGGAAACGGACGACAAGCCAGCGCGATTTGAAGCGATTGAAGTTCACGCTCCCACGCGCGCCAACTGACGAACATTTCGACTGAAGCGCACTCTCTTTTCGAGCCAACTGAACCAGACACGACGATGGCCAGCACCAACACCGATCCTCGCGCATGGCTGACCCGGGCTTCCTCCGGGAAGAAGGGCGTGCCTGAAGGTCTGTGGAAGAAGTGTGACGGTTGCAGCCAAACCATCTTTCGCAAAGAAGCTGAGAAGCGGCTAAACGTTTGCCCCGAGTGCGATCATCATTGGTACGTGTCCGCTCCACAGCGAATCGCTCAGATTCTGGACGAAGGAACATTTGAAGAGTGGTTTGATGATTTGGAGCCGGCGGACCCCTTGGGCTTTGCCGACAAGAAGCCCTACGCGGACCGTGTGAAAGCCGAGCAACAACGCACGGGTTTGCGGGATGCGGCCGTGGTTGGTAGCGGAATGATTCGTGCCCGACGTGTCGCCTTTGGCGTGACCGATTCCGCGTTCATCATGGGCAGCATGGGTGCTGTCGTTGGTGAGAAGCTCGCGCGAACCGCGGAACGGGCGATGGAGCACAACTTGCCGTTGATCATTGTCAGCGGTTCCGGCGGCGGCGCCAGAATGCACGAAGGTATTCTTTCGCTGATGCAAATGGCGAAGGTTTCGGCCGCGCTGGCGAAGTACGATCAGGCTGGCGGCCTGTTTATCTCCGTGCTGACCAATCCCACCATGGGCGGAGTTGCGGCCAGCTTCGCGTCTTTGGGGGATCTGGTCTTTGCCGAACCCAAGGCGTTGATTGGTTTTGCCGGACCGCGCGTGATCAAGGCTGCCATTCGCATCGAACTGCCGCCTGGCTTCCAGACCAGCGAGTTCTTTCTTGAACATGGGTTTGTGGATCGCATTGTGCATCGCCGTGATCTGAAGACGGAAATCGCCCGGGCGATTGACTATTGCGGCAAGTAATTGTTCGTCTTGCTGCGTTCGCCCCTGGATTTTCGCATCGCACTGCCCTAAAAAAGCCGCTCTGGCAGGCGTCGTTCATTTCTCTCTATCGCCTGCTGACATTTGCAACGGCATGGTGATCGCATGGAAATCTCGGGAAAGACGTTCTTTGTCACAGGCGCAAGTTCAGGACTTGGTGAAGCGTGCGCGCGGCGCTTTCATGCAGGCGGGGCCAACGTAGTCATCGCTGATGTGAACGAAGAACGCGGTGCGGCCTTGGCGAAAGAACTCGGGGACCGCGCAATCTTTGCGAAGACCGACGTGACCAGCGAGGAGAGCGTCGCGGCAGCCGTCTCGCAAGCGGTTGAAACGTTTGGCGGGATTTCCGCCGCGGTTAACTGTGCCGGCATTGTGATGGGCAAACGCGTGCTTGGCCGCGAGGCTCCGCATGAACTGGACGCGTTCCAGCGCGTGATCGGCGTCAACCTGATTGGCACCTTCAACGTGACTCGGCTTTGTGCCGCGCAGATGAGCAAGCAGGAGCCGGGCGAAGACGGAGAACGCGGCATCATCATCAACACGGCCAGTTGTGCGGCGTTTGAAGGGCAGATTGGCCAAGCGGCCTATTCGGCTTCCAAAGCGGGCGTCGCCGGGATGACATTGCCGATTGCTCGCGAGTTGGCGAAGTTTGGGATTCGCGTGATGACCATCGCGCCGGGCACTTTTGATACGCCGATGATGGGCGGAATGACGGATGACGTCAGGGCATCGCTTGCAGCCCAAATTCCGTTCCCATCAAGAATGGGCGATCCCGATGAATACGCCCAACTGGCTGAGCACATCGTGACCAATCGCATGCTCAACGGCGAAGTCATTCGGCTGGACGGTGCGCTGCGCATGGGCGCAAAGTAAACTTCGGCACGGACAACGTAGGCCGCACAGCTTTCCAAGCGAATGCCGTTGGAGTTCGCAATAGTGCAGCTCGATGACATCCAAGCGCGCACACAGCACGTTTGTACCGTTTGTTCGTATCTCGGTCAGTTCCCGGTTGTAGCGAGCAGAATGGCGACCGCCCGATTGTTAAGCCGTGAGTCGCTTGCACGCCGACGATAGCCAACGATGGAGTTTGCCCGGTTGCCGCGCAGGCAGCGGAGCACAATCGGCAGCGTCGCACCTGACGCTTTCTTTACGGAACTGAACGGACACGGTGTCATTATGCAGAGAGAACGTTCGCAAATTTATGCGCTTGGGGTTACCTTGTCCGCTTGTCTTTTGCTTGGCTTGACGACGTCAGCCAGTGCTCAAGACGCAGGGGCACCCGCACTCACAGATCAAGACCTGCTGCTCGATTCGCCCAGCGACCGGTTCTTTGAACCAACGCCAGGCGCTGCCGCTTCTGACACTTGGACGAACCCGGCGATTGATAGTTACGGACATGGCTGCGGCTGCAATGCCGGATGTGACTATGATTGCGCGGCCAGCTGCGGCGGATGCGGCGTGCTTTCCAGCATTGCCCGCAACTTCCATCCCAGTGATCGCTGCTTCAGCGAATTCGTCAGCCCAATTACGAATGCAATCTTCTTTGAAGATCCGCGGACGCTGACGGAAGCCCGTTTCTTGTTCATCAATCACGATCTGCCAGATGCCCTGGGCGGCGGCGACGCACAAGTTTACGCGTTGCAGTTGCGTGCGGCGATCAACGATCGCTTGTCGATCATCGCCATCAAGGACGGGTTCATTGTTGGACAGCCCAACGCGCCGTTCGACGATGGTTGGGCAGACATCGGGCTTGGCCTGAAATACTTGCTGTGGTCCGATTGCTGCACGCAGCGATTGCTTGCCGGTGGCGTTACCTACGAACTCCCCAGCGGCACGCGTCGCGCTTTGCAAGGCAACGGCGACGGCGAGTTTAACGTCTTCCTGAGTGGCGCCGCCCGCATTTGGGATACCTACAACTGGATGGTGACTTCCGGAGCACGGATTCCCACCAACAGCAATGAAGAGAGCCAGGTCTTCTATCTCTCGAATCACATCAGCCGCCGCTTGGGTTGCAGCAACTTCTATCTGGTGAGTGAAGCCCACTGGTATCACTGGTTCCGCTCTGGAAACCAGACCGCGTTGGCCGGCATTGAAGGTTTGGACTTATTCAACTTTGGATCGACCGGCGTTGCCGGTAATAGCATCGTCACAGGGGCTTGGGGCGTTCGGTTCAAGCCGGGCCCCTCCACAGAAATCGGGATGGCCTATCAAGTTCCGCTGACAAGCCGCGAAGACATCCTTGATGACCGCTTTACGCTTGATTGGATTTTCCGCTACTAGACGTTCACCGAGATTCGCAACAACATAAGAGTTATGAGTTTGAAGTCAGGGCGTCGCGAACAGTCACGGCGTCCTGACTTTTTTGTTGATGGCGAATGGCGGAAAGCTCAATCGAGCCAATCCCGCTCGGCGAGCCTGGTGGGGACGTATTCTTCCGTGACATAGCTGATGTCTTTGGAGATCAGCGCTTCGACTTCCAACTTGAAGTCGTTATCCAGCATCCTTTGGATTTCTTTCTGCCACGGCTTCTTCGGCTTGAACCACTCGTAATTGGCGATCTGCTTCGCCCGACGCTTGTCAGTGTCGTTGAGCTTGATCTTCACGCTGTCCGAAAGCTGACAGCGCTCGAAATCAATACTCCGCAGGCCGAGATACCTGGCTTCCGGAATCGCCATCCGCTTAGATTCATAGGCCAGATTAATGGAGCCCTGCTTGATGACGGAATAGATGTAGTACCCCCACGGGTCATTATCCAACAGACAATAGATCGGCAGCTTCAGCTCATGATGCATGCGATGTAATAGCCGCCGCACGCCTCGTGGAGGCTGTCCGCCGCCGTGCGTGAGAATGCACTTATGCTTCCGCCAGAACTTGTCCTCGTTGAACCGCTGCCAGACGGTGTCTTTTTCGACATGCAGGATGAACTTGGCGTCGCACTTCTTGAACTGAATTGCTTCCGGCTCCACGATCGACGGTATCCCATAGCCGCCTGACCCCATTCGCGAACAATCGATCTCGTCCCCTTTGTCCGTCAGCGTGATCTCGCCGACCATGTCCCCTTTCTTTTGAGCGTACAGGTGTAGCTCTTCACGGAGCGAGCCCAGCAGCACTTCCATATCTTCGATGATCGGATCGCACTCGGACTGCTCGTTGAAAGTCTCTTCCTTGGCCCCTTCAATGGTGTGCTTGAGCAGGTAGTACAAACCTCGGATGCTAGTGGTCTTGCCTTCATCCAGCAGTTGCGTGCAGCCGCTGGCGACCAGCATCGTCTGCATATAGCCGCGAGCTTGCGAAAGATTGAACAATTGCCGGCGGTTGGTATTCCGGCCCATCTCCAATATCTTCCGCGATTTGTTGTACCGAACGTTGGAGAGTGACCGCGTGGGCACATCCACATATGGCTCGCGCTTCCGCTGCGCGAACGTCACTACATCATTGGCCAGATCAACCAAAGCCGCCCGCGTCTTCTTGTCGGAAGCGTTGGCTTTGCCCGCACGCTTCTTTTTCGTAGTCGATTTCGCCGACGTCTGCGTGACGGAAGCAGATCGGGCCCGCGTCGTCGCCTTGCGAGACGTCTTCTTCCGTGTGGTTTTCTTTTTGGCCATGGGAGATCAGAGTTGGATTTGCAGCTCAAATCGAGTGGACCCACGTTCCATCGCACGTTGCACCAGATCGAGCGTTGCACGAGATCAAGGTGTTGGTCACGCCCTTCTTGTTTGGTCGAATCGTGAGAAGGACCTGAGATTGGCGGAAGGTGGGTTTCCCGAGTGTATGTTCCGCCGTCGTCATCAAAACGACGTCGGTGGGGCGTCATTCTGCTGGATCACGCACTTCTTGCCAACTGCAAGGTCATCGTGGAAACCAAAGAACGTTGTGATGTGCTGCTTTAGCTGGACGCGTCGCGGCGATGTTGGATACCCCTAAACTTGACATTCTGTTGCGGAGGTAACGAGTCCCGACTACTTTGCTTCAGCTCTTAGGTAGATTTCTTGTGGCGCTTCCTCGAAATACCTGAAGAGTGCAGGGCAAAGCCACCCTTCGCCTTCTGGTTGGTTTGCCTTGTACCACCACCCGCCCATTTCTTCTCGGGTTCGCGTCAATTTTCTCTGGTAGCCGGGAAATGGGTCAGCCCAGAACCCCAGACGAAATCCACGCCCCGCATTTGGGATTTCGGCGACCAGATCGTCAATCATCTCAGGTATGCCGTTTACAAATGGCAAGATCTACGGCCTCGTCGTCAAAGACCCAAGTCCCGACAGATTCCAGCCAATATGGCGCAATCACAAGTATTTGGTTGGCCAATGCAGAATTCCCATTCTTGTGGTGGATAAAAGTGCTGCCGCAAGAATCACGGATCACTTCCGTCTTCGCAAGTCGGGCAGCGGACTTGCCGAGCGAATGGGCCGATTGTCGATTGCTGGCCAGTTCGTATGATCATGTTCGCGAGCGTTATGTGATTCTCCACCCGAGTTCGGCCTTGGTCATGCACCGAATTGTTGTCCTGGACAAATTGGCATCCGTCGGCCTGGATCTGCTGAAGAGCAATCCGGCGTTTGAAGTTGAAGTCCGCATCGGCCTGGCGGGTGATGAACTCCGCGACACTTTGGCCAATTTTGATGGAGCCGTTTGCCGCAGCGGCGTGAAGATTACACCGGAATGCCTGGCGGCTTCCGCCCGCTTGAAGGCCATTGTTCGAGCCGGCGTTGGCACCGACCACATCGACCTGCCCGCGGCTACGCGCGCTGGCATTGTCGTGATGAACACGCCTTCGGGCAACACGCTCAGCACGGCTGAACACACAATTGCGCTGATGCTGGCGCTTAGCCGCAATGTCGCGCCGGCGTTTGCCAGCTTGCGGGAAGGCCGCTGGGACCGCTCCAAGTTTCAAGGTGCGCAACTGGCGGGCAAGACGTTGGGGATTGTCGGCTTGGGCCGGATTGGCCAGGCGGTTGCACAACGTGCAGCGGCTTTGGAGATGAAGATCCTGGGCTACGATCCGTTTCTCGCTGCGGACCGTGCCCGCGAGTTGGGAATTGAGCCGGTCGCCACGGTTGCGGAGATGTTGCCGCACGTGGATTACTTGACGGTGCACACTCCGCTAACGGACGAGACTCGCGGGCTGATTGGTGCGGAGCAACTTGAGCAACTCAAGCCCGGCGTGCGGTTGGTCAACTGTGCTCGCGGCGGCATCTATGACGAGGCGGCTCTGGCTGCCGGCTTGGAAAGCGGCAAGATTGCCGGCGTGGCTCTGGATGTTTTTGAAAGCGAGCCTTGCACGGATAGCCCTCTTTTTGGCATGCCAGGCGTCTTGGCGACGCCGCACTTGGGAGCCAGCACGGAAGAGGCTCAAGCCGAAGTCGCGCGCGAGGCGGCTGAGTTGCTGACGGACTTTCTCTCTACGGGAAACATTCGCTGTGCGGTGAATGTTCCGGCATTCGATGCCAAGCGTCTGGCCGGAATTGCGGGTTTCTTGAATGTTGCCTATCGGCTGGGTCGGATGATGGCGCAATGGCCACGTACGGCGGCCAGCCGATGCCGGTTGCGCTACCGTGGCGAAGTGGCCAGCAAGGAAACCAACTTGCTGACCGCAGCTTTTGCCGCCGGATTGCTCGAGCAGGCGTTGGAACAGGACGTCAATTTGATCAACGCGGAAGTTCTGCTGCGCGAACGCGGCATCGAACTCTCCACCGAGTCCAGTAGCGAGCCAGGCACTTTTCGTTCGTTGATTGCCGCGGAAGTGACCGCCGGCGATGAGACGCTTCGGGCGGCCGCCACGACGTTTGGCAACGACATGTATCGCCTGGTGCAGCTAGATGGCTTCAGGCTGGAGGCCTATCTGGACGGCTGTTTGATTACCTTCCGTCATCGTGATGTGCCCGGCATTATTGGTTCGGTCGGCAAGATCCTGGGCGAGGAAAACGTAAACATCGCACAGATGGCCGTCGGCCGGGCAACAGCCGCCCGCGGTGGTGACGCAATCGGCGTGATGAACCTGGATGATCCGCCCAGCCGTGAAGCTGTCACGCGGATTGCCGCGCTGGACTCACTGCGAGACGTCCGCGTGGTTACTCTGCCTGCTTGGGATGAACTACCCAAGTGGTTGGCGGGGTGAAGTGATTTGCAATCGCGCGAGTTGTGGTTGCGAATTTCTTTCTCCGCGCGATTTTCTTGCTGTTGTTTTCAGCTCTCTTTCGACTGTGTTGGAACTCGCCAATTGCTTTGAGCAACCGCGTTCAGCCGCGCAGTTGGGAAGCTAGGGAAGCTCGCCAAGCGTTCTTTGGCAAAGCGAAAGTGATTTGAGGGGCGCGCCGCTCCGTTTGCGAGTGTAAGGATTGGACGTGCGGTGGCATGCAAGAAGTGACTGCAGTTCACAACTGGACATGGCCACCACACAAAACATCAACACTCTTTGAAGGAGGGGGAAAATGAGAAAGGAAGTCCGCCAACTCGCGCTGTTCCTCATGCTGTCTGTATTCGCCGTTGGCCATGCGCAGGCCCACGCAGGTGGCGTTCAGACAGGCGGTCAGGGAGAGGCCATCGCCGCAGAATCGATCGCTCAGCAAGATCCGCCGGCGGTTGTTGAGCCGCAGGCGCAAAATGCCAGGCCGCCCAGGCTGGCACTTTGCGGAAAGAAGACGCAGTTTCACCTCGTCAACTTCACTGGCACAGTTCTCTATTGCTACCACGGCGTAAACTACTTGCAACCTCTGCAGTACTACTACGAGGACGCCTGGTACTGGTACTATCGCGATGCGGAAAACCCGACGCGTCGGTGGGCGATCGCCAAGCGACGCACATGGTGCCCGTATGCGTGCAAGTACGGACACGTGATCTGGTTCAAGGCTCCCGACTTGGGCATTCACAACTGGAAGTACTATGACTGCGCGTGTGTGACGGGGCCTGGCCACTATTGCAATTACTATTGCAACTACAAGTGCAACTATTATTGCAACTACTACTGCTGCTGGTGAACTGGCAGCTGATTTTGCGAGTTCAACTCAGGCTGCGGGGGCGAAAGCCTTCTCAGCCTGGGTGCTTTTGCGCGGCGACGTTGTCGTATTCTGGAATAAGCGGTGTCGACGAGCGGCGCGAATTTGTCTCGGATTCTTGCCCGCACTACTCGCGCAGCGCGGGATTTGTTGGTATAGTTTGCCGTTTGAAGCTGTTGCAGCCTTCGCATTGCTCTGGCGCGATTGCTAAACCCCCACTTTACTTGCTTGGAAGAAACACTCTTTGATGATTCAACTGCTTGGAACAAGCGGGCAACTCGTTCTTCTCTTCATCGTATTGATCGGCATCACGGGTTGCGGCTCAGATGGGCAGTCAGGATCAGGTTCTGGGAGCGATGCCGGACCACCGAAGCCCAAACTGGTAGGCAAATGGAAAGGGGATATCGGATCGGGAGTGTCAATGGAGCTTACGGTCAATCGGCAAGGCCAGTTCCTGGGCGCCAACGTCTTTACCGGTTCGCCGAGTGTGATGTTTGTCGTGAGCGATGTTGATGGCGATACCGTGATCTTACGACATGTCCTGGAAGCCAACGATGACGACGCCAAGGAGGGGAAAATTGAATTTGTCGACGCCGACACCATCGAACTTTGGCCCCCCTCTGGTCTGCAAGCCCTTAGAGAAACGTCTTACACCTTTAAGCGTGTTCCTGGTTCATCGCCAACGTTAGGGCGGTCGATTGAGTTGCCGGGCGAATCCAAGCGCGTTGTTGGCGCTTGGGAAACAATGACGCAAGGCCAGTCCATTCTGATGGATTTCTTGCCGGACGGTACGATGTTCTACGCGTTGGCGAACTCTGCGGAGAGCGAGGGGCAGTGGCGCTACAAGGGTACCGACGGTGACACAATCCTGATTGAAACGGGAACCTCTGACGACACCATGGGCGTTGCCCGCGTGACCTTTAAAAGCGACGGCCAAATGGTCATGACAGAAGATGACGGCACCAACAGCATGACGTTCAACAGAATTGAACGGCTAATTGAATAATCGATGCCAAGCAACTTAAGGGCATCGCAGCGATGCCTGTGCGCTTGCCTCTTTCGATGCGTTCCCCATGAAGACGACAATTCACGAGGTCTCGTTCGAGTTGCCGGAAATCGATGATACCGACGAGACGTTGAGCAAGATTCAGCGTTGGCTGCGCGAGAAATACGATGCCAACGAACAACTCAACGAATTGACGGTGACTCGCCGGCGGCGTGGATACGGAAATCCACTTCAAATACTCATTCGAGAACTTCGATCACGCTAACCGTTTTTAGCGCAACGTCATCGACAATGTCATGCAAGATCTTGAGCAGACGTTTCAAGCTCGCATTGGCAGCCAGACGTCATTTTGAGTGACATTGTGGACTAACCGGCCGATGTTGCCGTGCGCGTACGATGCAATAGTTGGAAGGAGTTTGGGGGAACGCCACGTTTGCGCGAACGTCTAACGAAACGCGCGGAAGAGTTCTTACTACCGATGCGACACTTTTTGCATCCGTGACTTCAATCACTCCTCGTCATCGAAGTCCTCGTCGTCGTCCCAGTCCTCTTCGTCGTCTTCGTCCGCGTCCTCATCGTCCCAGTCTTCTTCATCTTCTTCTTCGCCGTCATCGTCTTCGACTTCTTCCCACTCGTCGTCGAATTCCTCGTCCTCTAGGTCCTCTTCGTCCAGGTCGTCTTCGTCGAGATCATCATCGTCGTCGAGGTCATCGTCGTCTTCGTCTTCATCTTCGAGTTCTTCATCGTCGAACTCTTCTTCTTCGTATTCCTCGTCTTCGTCCCAGTCTTCATCGTCTTCTTCGTATTCGTCGTCCTCATCTTCGTCTTCCCACTCCTCGTCCTCTTCGTCCTCGTCTTCCGCGCGTGGAGCGACCAGCAGCTCGAACGACTCTTCCAGCCAACTGCCTTGCTCGATCTCCGGGGAATCCGAAAACGCGGCGACCAGAGTTTTCGCAACAGCGGTTCTCACGACGGCGGGCTCCTTAGTTGTGTAGCGAGATGGGACTTTGCAGCAGCGCGATTGATTGACGTTTTCCGTTTTCTGGCATCTTCAGAAGGCGGCCCCAGCAGCGTCGCTCGAATGGACAATCGGGAAATCTGCCGCTGGAGTTGAATCGTTCTAACGAATTCCCGCCCAAGTTCAACGGGAGAAACAAGTTGCTGACTTGATTGCCTGCCCTGTGAGCTTCGGCCGAGCTGGAGCAAACGGATTCGCCGCCGGGATATTCGCCCCATCACTCGGCAGCGGGGGCCCCGTCTTCGCTGCTAGCGGCGGCGAGTATATCAGATTTCTTGCGGGAAGGGGCATGCCCCACTTCGGGCAATTCGTCCAAGTTTTTCAGGCCAAATTGCGACAAGAATGCCTTGGTTGTGGCGTACAAATACGGCCGGCCAAGTTCGGCCGAACGACCGCTGATGCGGATCAGATCTCGGGCCATGAGTTGCTTGAGCAACTCGCCGCATTGGACGCCGCGGATGGCTTCGACATCGGCCCGCAGCACTGGCTGCAGATAGGCAACCACTGCTAGCGTCTCCATGGCCGGCGATGACAAGCGCGGAGCCGTGACTCTCAGGCCACCTTTTTGCAGCCAAGAGGCGAACCGCGCCCTGGTCAGCAATTGCACTCCACCGGCAAGATCCTCCGCCCGAAACGCGTACCCCAGTTGATCGTAGGCATCGTTGAGTTGCCGCAGCAGTGTTCTGGCGCGCGTTCCATCGGCCAGACCGCACAGCCGAGCCAGCTTGCGGCTGGTGAGTGGAGTCTGAGACATAAACAAGATGGCTTCCAGCCGACGCAGGGCAATGGCATCGCTGGGGCCGGCTTTCGCGGTGGCTTGTTCACGTTCTCCGCGGGGGCACAACAAGTAGCCTCGCAACAGAAAGCTGCTCGGTCGCGCATTCAGAGTTTGCAATGCGCGAGGTCGTCGCAGACGCCGACCTGGCTGCAGGGGGTGCGCTGACAAACGGTCCTTTGCGGGAAAATGTTTTTGCGAGCGATGAATCACAACTTCATTCACCAGAGCATAATGAACTTCCAAGAGAAGTGCGCGAAGATCAGCGGAGTAAACGAGTACCAAATCAGATCTTGCGGCAAGACAATCAGACAAACCAAGGTAATGGTGAGCAAGATTCCCCAAACGCTGAATGCCCAAATCATACGTTTGCGCGTGGGTTGCCGGTTTTCCATCCGCCGCCTGAGCATGCGGAGTATCAGGCGGTCAGCGAGCAGAACAGCCACAGCGATCGATATGACGAGCAAGACGTGCTGCATCAATCACCGCCGGTTGGTTCCAAGTGCATTCTGTCAGTTGGCTGGCTTTCGCCCCACATAATAATAAGCGCGAGAGAGCTTCCAGAAAAATGGACGATTGCGCAATATGCGGTCCATGTAGCGAATTGGCACAAACCAGATGCCGACAAAGACGCTCCAGAGATTTAGCAACGCACCACGTTGCTGCAGGTCAACCATGCCTGTCAGGTAAAACTGAATCAGGTCCGGCAATACCTGGCCAGGTCCTGCCGAAGTCCCCGAGGCCACTTCGTCCAAACCTTCGAACAGGGCTCTCAGGCCATTGGGCGTGTAGCGATAGTAATCCTCCGGCCAGCCATGCACGCTTTCAAAGAAGGGAGTTTGGATAATCGCCACACCGCCGGGTTTGAGCACTCGCTTGATCTCCGCGGCAACTTTCCATGGATAGCGAACGTGCTCCAAAACGGCGTTACTCCAAACATACTCAAAGTGATTGTCCGGAAACGGCAGCTTCGTCGCATCGCAAACATGATCCACATTTGGGTAGGGCTCCATGTCAACGGTCACGGCACCAGGCCGAATGCGTGAGTTCCCACTTCCCAAATCCAAGCCAACGGCATCTTCCGGCAACGACTCCAGCAAGTCTTGATAGGTGCTATCGAGCACATGCGGGCGATTGACGGATCGCCACCACCACCAGGCGAAAATTCGCGGCCCCAGTTCTCGATTCTTGCGGACCAGCGTTTGGAAGAATTGCCGCACCCCGCGAACAGGCGAACTGATGATCGCCATGCCGAATGAGATTACGCTTATCATGGCTTCCCCTGGAAGGATACTTACGAGCTAGCTGCAACCCGCAATTGGTTGAGGTCAGTTCTGCGCATTGACCGCCAGCCAGTGCTCCACCGCGTTGATCACGCGTTCCATGGAAGATTCCGGAGAATCCGCGTTGGCTGAGAAGAAGCGATGAAAACCAGGCTGGTTGGAAAGCGGCATCTCACAATGAAACCGGAACGAACGTCCGTCTTCGCTGGATTCCAGTTTGTAATAACTTGCGCCAAGCTTCTGCAGTCTGGCCTCTAAACCTTGCAGCGTTGTGAGGAACTCGCTGGCTTGTGGCGAAAGTTCTCTGCCAGCCTCCGTATTCACCGGCGCAAGTCTTGCGGCACTCAGCCCGTTCGCTGACGAGTTGATCTGCTGCTCAACATCGGCAGCATCTTCGTTGGCCGCGCCGGACGTGAGCGCCTGGTTGCCCAAGTCGCGCGGCTGATCGCCCATGTCTCGGCTCCAGAACAATGCGGAGTCCAAAGACGACATCGAGCCGTCACCTTGATCGTCCGCGTTGGAGACCTCTTGCGGCGGAGCGTCCTCCGATTTCCAGCGGTGGGCCGAATCATCACCTGAGCGCTGGCTTACGCCCGATTGGCCAACAGTATATGTGACAAACAAACCAACCAGCGTACACGTGGCCGCGGCGACCACGAGCGTCTTCCCTGACGTCGGCATCTTAAGAGTTCTCCTGCGGGGAGAAGAATCACGGCCAACGGGATTCCGCGCGAGCAGGCAGAGACCGCCTCATTCAATGAGGGATCGCCGCCACGGCGGAGTTGCTGGGTACTGCTCGCCCTTTGGCCGTGCGCTTCTGGGTCAAAAAACGCGGACGGATCATACCGGCACGCTTTGGGCGGCAACAATGCGAATCAAGCCAGCACTGCTGTCGACCAGGCTGGGCGAAGTCACATAAGCGCAACAGAAAACCGCTCGCACCCAAAAGGCGCAAGCGGTTCGATTCTGGCTACGGAGAAGGAGACGTTTTCCGTATTCTGCTTTGTTGGCAATCCGCAATTAGCGAATCACGTAGTCCATCGGGCGATCGACGACGACATGAGTTGGGCCAACGCCCCACCAATGCCAGCGATCGGAGCCGTTACCAGCCCAGCTTGGACCGGACCAGTTGGTGAATGGAGTGTGCGAAGCGACTGGGCGAGCGTTCGAAAAGCCGAACCACTTGCGAGCTTCGATCCGGGCGTCTCGGGCGGCGGCCCGCTGTTCCGCGGCACGGCGAACGGCCAAGTGTGGATTCAAATAAGTTTCCATCTGTTGTTGGTAGAACCACATCGAGGGCGTCGGTGTGAGTTCGCCCATGCTGATGGAAGGTTGCTGCGGTGCGGGCACGGTCGGTTGTTGGGCGTTGGCAACGCTTGCGGCCACCATCACAATGCCCGCGGCAAGCGCCATGGAAATCCTGGTCATGCTTCTCTCCCTGGAGGTCAAAGGCTGGCACTGCGGGCCGGCGGTTCCGATCACGGCAACGACCGTGCCGGGTTCGCCATTTGGCTGTGCAGGCGAATGTTTGCGTTTTCGCGCCGCGCACAAAGCGCCGGCTGTGTAGGAAACGGTCCTACGATGAAATTCGGTTCGCAGCGGTCGTACGGATGAGAGAAAATCTGCCGGCTATGCGGATTCTGTCGCCGCTGGCAATGATGGCGTGCCAGTTTGATCTGCGCGGCTTGAGTACGCGAAAGGACAAACGTCAAACGGAGGGCGCGCTGGCGCCAGAGAGTTTCTGGCCAACGGGACCTTGTTCGCGCAAGGGGGGATCAAACCTGCGGCGGGTTCGCCCTTGGCGGTCAAACACCAACAGTAGATTTGGCAACAAGATCAAATCGCCAATCAAAGCGGCGACCATTGCCACGGCAGACAGCAGGCCAAATTGAGACAGGGGCTCAAAGTCGGTCAGCAGGAAGATGGCGAAACCGGCGATATGCACCAGGGATGTCAGCACGATGGGCCTGCCCATGCTCTGCATTGTTTCGACAACTGCCGCGGCCGTCGGTTGTCCTTCCTCGCGCGTGTGCTGGCGGTAATGGAGCAGGAAGTGAATCGTGTCGTTGAGCGCGATTCCCACCGCGATTGTGGCCACCATCGCGGAACCGGAACTGATCGGTATCTTGAACAATCCCATCACGCCAAACACAACCAATACCGGAAACATGTTGGGCAATTGTGCAATCAGCGCCAGTCGCGGAGAACGAAACAGCAACACGCACAGGAAGAACGTCACAAGGAACGTAGTGCCCAGGCCGATCAGCATGCCTTCGGCAAGACCGCTGGTCAGATCCAAAGTTTGGGCGACGGAGCCGGTCAGATAACAATCAAAGTCCGCGTTGGGCAGGTTTGCGTTGACGTAATCTACCAACGGAGCGAAGCCTTGCGCGGTGTCGTGCGTTACGAACGTAATCCGCATTGCGTTTTCGTTGGCTTTGTCCAACTTCCACGCACGGAAGGCATTCGACAACACATTGGCGCTGGTTGCGAATCTGCCTGACTGCAACAAGCCGGATAGCAAGTCGGTTTGTTCGGAACGGTCGACGGTTTCGGCCAGGAACTCGTCATAGCGATCCTGAAACTTCATTGTTGAAAAGACACGAAGCACGCCAAGATCGGTCCGTTGCGCGATCAAGTCGCTGAAGTCTTTCGCAATTTGCTGATTCCTGCGGAATTGTTCGTCCGCTGGATTCAACCCGACCACCGGAGAGCCTGGCTCTTTCGGGATGAGCACCACTTCCAATTGATAGACGGCAAACTTACGGCGGGAGAAGTGATCCAACGCCAATTTGATCGGCTGATTGCGAGAGAAGAAAGAAAATGGATCCGCATCAATGTGCAAACCAATCGGCGAGTCCTTCGGCCGGGGCCAGGCAGCGAAACACAGCACAGCTGTGACCACACCAGCGGTGACCACCATCGTGACAGGCGATCTTGCCGTTCGCAGCGCAAAGCTGCGCAAACGCCGCGAGGAGAGCGTGGTACCGCGATGTGCCGTGCGGATCGTAATCCACTGCGTCATCACAAACACGCCGGCAAACGCCAGAATAGACCCCGCGAACATCAACAGACCAAGATCGCGAATCGGGCCCAACTCGTTGAAGCCTAACATCAGAAAGCCGATGCCTGTCGTCGCGGCTGCTCCAAAACATGGCACAGCCACCCAGCGCATCATGCGGTCCCGCTGCACGCGAGTTTCCGCGGCGCCGTGTTGTGATGCATAAATGGCGAAGTGGATTGTCGAGGCGATTGCCACAACAGTCATTAACGCGGGCGCGGCAGTTGTGACCACACCCAAGGTGCCCCCGCTTGCGGAGAGGATTCCCAGCACCATTGCGATGGCGATCATCCCGCCACAGACCGCAATCACAACGGCCCGCCAACTTCTCAGAACCAGACCTAACGTGATCAGGCCTACCAGAATCGAGAGCGGGAGGAATGCGAATGCGACTTCCCGCGTGCGCTTTTCCATCTCGCGCATCAAGATGATGCCGCTGGCGACGTGGAATTCCACCCCTTCTCCCCAGGCGGGGTTGGCCTGCTCCTCGGCGATGATGTGTTCCACGGCCTCAGCGACTGCGCGTCGGCGAGCGTTCAGCACATCCGGCGCGTTTGTTGTTTCGCCCGGAAGGTAAACCAGGTTGCAGACGATCAACAGCGTGCGCGATCCATCTGCCGGCGGCTGTCGCTCCCACAAAGCGCCGGCGTAGAGGCCAAACTCATCCGCTCGTGCCGGATCAATCAAGTCGACCAGCGGAACGCGCTCAATTTGTTCGGCAACCAATGAAGGATCATAAACTTGCTCCACGCCATCGATCGCTCGCAGTTTGTTCCGCAGCTCGCGCATTGGGATGACGTCGGCATTCTCAATGCGCCGCGTAAAATGAACGCCAACGCCAATGTTGTCGCCAGCGTCAAAGTGGCGTTCAAACTCCCCCCAAGCGGCCAGCGTGGAATTGGGCATCCACCGCTCCGGCGAGTCAACAATCTGCAGCTGTGCGCCATAGATGACGCTACAGATAACGCTGACCGCCAAGATGACCGCTACGGCAGCGCGTCTGCGATCGAATATGGAAAGAAGTGCGGCCAGCATGGAAGCGGAATCGTCTCAATCAAAATAGAAAAGGCATTTGCCGACGCATCGATGCCGCACGACTAAGGAAGTTGTGGCAAGCAGCTCGGCAAACCATCGATTATGGTCTAAGCGTTGCACAACGACTAGGCGGAGTCATACAACATTTTGTCTCATGGCAAGCTGGGAAACAAAACTCGGCAAAAAGGCAACCAAGGCCAGGCATCAAAATGGCTTGCGGTTGTTCGTCACAACGTCGTCATTCTTGGTGAGACCGCCAAAAGGACTCGAAAAGTTGGACACGCCCATTGGAAAGCGACAAGATCAGGGCATGTCAGACCAGGAAACAAACGGCAACTACGACAAATCAGCCGTCCAGGACGCGGTCAACGGAGAAGAACCGTCTCCCGCGAGGGCTTTGCCATGGACTTCAGGTCAGCACCGCGCGATTGTCGCGTTGGTAACTTTGGCAGCACTTGTGTTCGCCATCTCGTTTTTCGTTTCCAGCGCTTGGCAAGCTGTGAACTACGATGACCTGGAGGGTTCGCACGCCACAACCAGCAACGCCAAACCACCCGCCAGTTTTCGCTGCGATCTCAACTCGGCATCATGGCCGGAACTTGCCCAATTGCCTGGCATTGGTGAAACGCTCGCGAAACGCATTGTCGCACGCCGGGAATCCAATGGTCCATACGAGAATGCCGAGCAACTCCAAGACATTCGAGGCATCGGCGAGAAAAAACTGAGCCAACTCGTACCCTTCGTACATGTCGATGAACAGAATTGAGAGCGCTGGCTTTCAAGCTACAAGCAAATCACGCAATGCGAATTATGAGTACGCATGATATGAACTCGACTTCCGGGGCCAACTCGGGCGAATCAGGTGACTCTCGGTTAGGGCAAGCCGCACTGTGCATCGGGATCGTAGTGTCCATAATGTTTATCGGTGCAGCACTCGCCTGGTACTTCCGATGGGAAAGCTGGCCCTTTAATATCGCAATCGTCAACGTGGGAAGCGTGACCGGCCTGGCGTTGGCAATAACGGGACTGATTAGATTATCTTCATCGTCGCGCTATTTTCGTCAAACGGTTGCAGGAGTGGTTGTCAACGCAATCTTGATTATCGTTTCCGTCCTGCCGTGGTTCTTGCATCGATGAGTCATTGACCGAATCACAAGCGATCGAAATCGCGCGGAGAACTGGCCCACTTTGTAACACGAAAGAACAGCGGAACTCCCACGAAGGAGAGTTCCGCTGATGTTACAAAACCATGGTCGAGCCAAGACATTGCGAAGGCAGACTTCTACTCGCCTGCCTTTCGCACCACAATCCAGCGGCTGGCTTCCGGCGTACGAACGTGGAGTAGCACGCCAGATCCTTCGGCTTGTTTCACCGCCGCGTCAAATTCGGCGACAGTGGAAACATCGCGGCGCTCAACGCTTTCGACCAGCATGCCTTCGCGCAGTCCTTGCCGCCAGGCGTCGCTGGTCATGTCGATGTCACTGATCATCAAGCCTGCGGCGTTGTCATAGCCAAACCGCGCGGCAGCTTCTTCCGAAAGCTCACTCACGGAAAAGCCCAGGGAATTGTCAGATGCTGCTTGGTCGGCCGGACGCTGCAGTTGCGGCTGGCGCGACGAGGCTAGCATTTGTTCCGTCAGATGTTCCAGCGTGACGTCAATCTGCCTTTCGCTGCCGTCGCGAACAATCGTCATCGGTCGGGCATTGTCCGTAGGCGTGCGCTCGACGTTCGATTGCAAATCGCGCGGAGAAGTCACCGGATGGCCGTCAAAGTTGACAATCACATCACCCGACCGCAGCCCCGCTTTTTCCGCGGGAGAGTTGGGACGCACGTCATTCACAATCACGCCAGAATGCAAGGCGACACCAAACTCGTCAGCCAATGCGGCATCCATCGGCGCAATTTCAACACCTAAGTACGCCCGGCGGACGATTCCGCTCTCTTGCAATTCCTTGGTGACCCACTTGGCCAGGTTGCTGGGGACGGCAAAGCCAATTCCGTTGTAAGTCCCGGTCTGCGTGGCGATGGCCGTGTTGATACCAACGATTTCCCCCTGCAAATTCACCAGCGGACCGCCAGAGTTGCCAGGATTGATGGCCGCATCCGTCTGCAAAAACTCCGCGCGTTCGGCGGAAGCCAAAGCCCGACCGCTACCGCTGATGATGCCGGCCGAAACCGTGGCGTCCAGACGGAATGGGTGACCAATGGCGATGACCCAATCGCCGATTTCCAACGCATCGGAATTGCCCAACCGCGCGGCCGGAAGATCGCTAGCATCAATCCAAACCAGGGCCAGGTCAGTTTGCGGATCAGTCTTGATTTGAGTCGCCGTGAAGACGCGGCCATCGGCCAACTCCACCTGGACTTCATCGGCCGAACCGACAACATGGTTGTTTGTCAGGATCAAGCCGGACTCGCCGATGATGACACCCGAGCCAACACCTTGGCGGGGTGGCATCTGCACGCCTGGCTGCCCTCGGAACATTTCTTCCATGCCGCGTTGGTTGAAGAATTCTTCAAATGGAGTTCCGCGGAAGGGGTTCTCGCCATCGCCGCCTTGCATTCGTCCGTTGTTGCGAATTTGTCGCGGCGCGGAACTGGCGGTGATCTTTACGACCGACGGCAAGACTTCTTTGGACGCGCTACGGAACGCGGCCGAGAGTTGATTGGCATGGGCGACTTCCGGCGTTTGGGCGAAGACCGCATTGTGCTCCGTCAACGTGAACGCCAATGCTGTCGCCGTGCCGAGGAAAGCCACCAGCAACAAAGGAACGGTCAATTTACGAGACATCGATTTCATTTCTTCCTCCTCTTCAAAATCGTGCAGGCGGGGCATTTTGCCCCACTTTCTGCGATGTAACTTTTGTCCTCTCTTAATCCTACGACGAAATTGCTGGCCGGTTCTTTAGGCAAATGATGCCAAAAACTTTTTCCGGTGCGAACAAGCAGATAGTGAACAAGTGTAGGTTCTCATGCAGTGCGTCATTTGTCGGTTCTCGTGCCCAACGCTATGAGCAACTTCCAACAAGATCTGCGCAGCGTGCAAGTGCAGAACAGGAAAATCCAAACAAAATCGCGGGCTGATTTGCGCGTTTTTCGTGGTTGGAAAGTCCATGTCGGAAACTGTTTCTTACGCGTTGGAAATCATTTCGGCCGCTCGCGAAACCATTCCAAATGGAGACCATCTTCACCTGAAAAGGTTTTGTTCCGGATGAATTGGCAACTTGCGTCATCTGATGTTCTTTGATGTCTTGCGTTGTCTTGATTTCTGGTTCATCGTTGTTCACTAACTGTGATTCGCGCGTCTTCTCCGGCATTGTGTGACGGCTTTGCTGTCGTTCCGGAGGACTTGTCATCGGATGCGTCCAAGGCATTGTTTTTCCGCTCATTCGGTTCCTGCGGCTGCATTATTGCCGTGAGGTTGTCAAAGCGTTCGACATGTTTGGCAATTTTTTCTGGACGAATTACGCGCTCTGAGTTTGGAGTGGATTTCGGTGGCTGTATGCAGAAGCGTACGACTTGTTGAGATATCCAGATTGAGATCCGCCCGCCGGAGCGATCACCAGATTCACGCTTCAAGCCCGAAAGAGTCCCGGAAAGCGAACCTGCACAAATCCAGGGTGTCTGGATATTGACGAACGAATTTCCCCGGCACTATCACGTTTTGATGGGACCAGCTAAACAAATTCGTATGTCCCGGGCGCGCCTCTGGCCGTGTTCGGTGGTAAAATAGAGATGGGTCTCAAGGACTGTGTTGGTTGATTCCAAAGGATCAGCCAGCAACGACACAAGAAGTATCCTCGCCAAGCGAACATCCTTAGCTGGCGGACCCATTCACGAAGAGAATCATTCTGGAGACGCATCTCTGTGATAGAACTGGAACGCGCAGATTCTGTAGCGCGCGAAGCAGCGATCCTGGTGGGAGTCTTGCTGCCGGAACAACAACGAGGTTCCGAACATCCGCTCGATGAGCTGGAAGGACTTGCTCGCACGGCCGGTGCTCAAGTTGTTGGCCGGTTGACGCAGAAGCGAGAACGGCCTTCGGTGGCGACTTACCTGGGCAAGGGTAAAGTCCAGGAACTCAAGCTGTTGGGCGAAGCCCACGAGGCCGACGTTGTCATCTTTGATAACGATCTCTCTCCCAGCCAGACTCGCAACCTGGAGAAGGAACTCGATCTCAAGGTCCTCGATCGGACTGAGTTGATCCTCGATATCTTCGCCAGTCGCGCGCAAACTTACGAGGCCCGACTGGCCGTTGAATTGGCTCAGTTGGAGTACTCGCTCCCGCGCTTGAAGCGAATGTGGACACACTTGTCCCGTTTGAAGATGGGCATTGGGATGCGTGGTCCCGGTGAAAAGCAGTTGGAAGTTGACCGCCGTTTGGTGGAGAAGCGGATTCACGATCTGCGGACCGAGCTCGATGGCATCCACCGCCGCAAAGAACGGCAAGTAGCCGCACGCCGCGGACATCGCACGGTCTCGCTGGTGGGCTACACCAACGCCGGCAAGAGTACGCTGCTCAACACGCTGACCGGCGCGAGCGAACGCGCAGAAGACAAGCTCTTCGCCACGCTCGATACGCGAACGCGACGCTGGTTCTTGCCTGGCTGGGGCCCGGTGCTGCTTTCGGATACGGTTGGATTCATTCGCGATCTGCCGCACTCGTTGATCGCCAGCTTTAAGGCTACGCTGGAAGAAGCCCGCCAGGCGAATTTGCTCATGCATGTTGCGGACGCTTCCGACCCCGAAGCGTTCCAGCAAATCAGCTCCGTCTTCAACGTGCTGAAAGAACTGGGCATTGAAGAGAAGGATACGCTGCTGGTTCTCAACAAGGTCGATAACTTTGGCAAGGACGATACGGCCGGCCGGCACCAATTGGATGGCTTGCTGAATCGTTATCCCAGCGCGATCCCCATCAGCGCGCGGTCCGGTAAGGGTTTGGATGACCTGGCCCAAGCAGTCAGCGATGCGCTCAGCCGTTCGTTCCTGGACCTGGACGTGGAAACCGGCGTGGCCAATGGCAAGCTGCAAGCGTTCCTGGCCGCCAACGGCGAAGTCTTCTCGACCAACTATGATGAATCGGACCGCGTGGTAATTCATTGCCGCCTGCCGGAGCATCTGGTCGCGAAAGTTCGCGAGCAGAACGGGCTAGTGCGCGAACATGCGGCCAGCATGAACGGCGCGCCGAATTCCAATGGCGAAGCGAACGCTCACGAGATGTCAGATGGAGACGCCACGCACGAGGTTGCCTCGCACCAGATGAATGGTGCTCCGGAGAACAACGGCGAAACGCATGACTAGCCCGCGCTGCACCACGGCTAGAAGATTTGAATTTACGTTGAACCCAACGCTTGAGCACTGCTGGACAAGCCTGCAGTGGCACCCTAGGAAATCAAGCTGGGCGATGTACTCGCGCTAAGACTGTCTATTCTCGCCCTTCGACGGTAATGGCCATCACCACGGGCGCCGTGCGATCTCCGCCCTTGATGAGTTCCAGGCGTTCGATCACTTCGTCGCGCTCCGGCTCGATTGCCAGGTAGCGAATCTGCTGACCGCGAAGCGAGAACGCAAACTCCGATTCCTCCACATCCACGCGGCGGATGTAGTCGGCAAAGTGCACGCCGTTGCGAAGATCATGGTCTTCGCTTTCACCATCCGCATAGTGCAGGCGGACCGTCATGCTGACAGTTTCATCCTGGTTGTATGGATACGACCATCCGCCGACTCCGCTGAGCATGTGGATGGCCGCGGCCGGCGCGTTAACAGGGAGTTCCACACGCCGCGGCATCTGGGCACTGACCTGACCGCTCGGCCCGTTGAGCAAAACCACATTCGGCACGCGACCGTTCTGCGGATCAACAAGCACAAACGGAATCTCGTTGTGCGTCTTGGGCGACCAGTCAGAGAAGATCAACCGTTCGGCCGTGGCTTCGGTGCTGTTGAACATGCCGCGATCGCTGGCAATAGTCGCGACTTTGCGGAGATCAAGCGGCAGGTACTTCCCGCGCGCGGTGAGGAACTGCAGCAGGTCCGTGATCTCGGCCTTGGTGAGTTGCTTCTCAAAACCTTCTGGCATGAGTGACTTGCCGGTCGATTCCATTTCGTCGATGTCTTCACGCAGCACGGTGTGCTTCTTTCCTTCCACATCGAAGAGTTCGATGGCCGTCCGCGACTCGGCCGCGAGTAGCCCATTGAGGACGCGGCCGTCTTCCGTGGCGACGATGTACGTGCGAAAATTCCCTTCCAGACTCCGGTTGGGATCGAGGATCTCCGTGAGTAAGTGTTCCTTGGGATGCACAGCCATGCCGGTGAGGTCCGGACCGATGGCTGTTCCCTTGCCATTGTGCATGTGGCATTTCGCGCACGTCTTCTCGAAGATCGCCCGGCCGGCATCGGCATCGCCTTCGGTTTCAACGGCCGCCAGCATTTCTAGTAAGACTTGCTGCCGATCTGGACTGGGGAGCGCGCCGCCGCGTTCCAAGATTTGAGCGGCCGTGCGACGGATGCGTCGATCACGATGGTTGGCTAATCGCTGACGCTGGTCGAGCGTGAGATCGGCCAACTGGACATCGCCGGATTCCAAAGCGGTGAGCAACTGCCGCGTCCAATCGGTACGCCGCAAGAGGACCGCCATGATGTCGGCTCGCAAGTTTGGAGTCACGCGAGGCGACATGGCGATCAGTGATTCACCGGCTTCCGGCGCGGTGGCTTCGCCCACGGCCAACACGATGGCTTGCGAAATGTTGGGCTCCGTCCGCGGCGTGATCAGATCCAAGAGCTTGTCCATGGTCGCCGCATCGTCAGGCAGGAACTGCACGAGTTGCTGTGCCGCATCAATGCGATGCTGCCATCGGAAGCCCTCGTTGCCGACCTGGCCTAGCAGATCGTCCGCCACGGCATCCGCGTATTCATCAAGCGCCGAACTCCCCATCTTCCGTCCCAGGCGAATGAGATTGGCTTGCGCGGCCACCGGCATGTCTTCGGCCATATTTGTGAGCGACGCTTCAATTTCCGGCGTGACAAGATCATCAAGTTCTTCCGGCCAGCCTTCGGAAAGGCCAGCGATGATGGCTTGCGAGATACCAGGGGGCGCTTGCCGCAGGTTGGTCAGCAGTACGGCCGTTTCCGCCGCTGCGTTCTCGCTCTCTGCCCGCGTGCGAGCGAAATGCCCCGCCACAACGTTGACCGTTTCGATCAGTCGGGCATTCAATCCTTCAGCGCTTGTGATTGATTGCAAAAAGCTAGGCGCAAGGTGCGCGCCCAACGCGGTCACGGCATCAGGAATCCAGCGATCTTCACGATTGATGGGATCTGCCGCGGCACGAACGATGGCCGGCACCAACTTCTCGCCACAGGGCATTTCGGCCAACGTAAGAAACGCGGCCAAGCGGACCTGCGGATGATCGTCCATGAGCAAGCCAGACGTGACGATGGCATTAGCCGAAGTGGCATTTCGCGGAATGACTTGCAGTGCCGTACGACGGACCGCATACGAAGGATGAGCGAGCGCAACTGTTGCCGCATGGGCACTGTCGCGTGACCGATCCTCAGCAAACACTCCCAAGCCGTGCAATGTTTGTAACGCATGAACCGCGCCAGCGTTGAGTCCAGTGGCATCGGTGCTTTGATCTGCCACGAGCGCGATCAGTTGCGGCACAACATCCGTTTCGCCGCGCTCGACCAACAAGCGTTGTGCGTGCAACCGCCATAACATCGTGTCGTGCGCAAGCGTCTCGACAAGCTTCTCAGGAGTGGCGTTGGCCAACGATATTGGACTGGCCGGTGTCGGTTCCCAAGTCTCGTCTTCGCCATGATAGACGACGCGATAGATGCGGCCGTGCTTCTTGTCGCGGAGATCCGTTTCGTAGGCATTGCCTCGGCCGGTCTCAAAGCCTCGCGGCGTGGGGTTGTGCTGCACGATGTAGTTGTACCAGTCCAACACCCAAACGTTGCCGTCAGGGCCAACTTCGGCCGCGATGGGTGCTGTCCACTCGTCGTCGCTGGCGAATAAGTTGAAGGGGCTGGTTGTGTGATAGTCGGCGCCTTCCGAATCGATCACGAACGCGCCGACGAGATGGCCTGTTGGTCCGTTCACAAAGGCGACGCGATTCCAATACTCCTGCGGATACTCACGGGCCGTGTAGAGTGCATGTCCCGCTCCGGCCGTGTAACCACCGTGTTGATCGACCTGGCGCACATTCTCGGTGATCGGATCAAAGCGATAAGTGTCTGAGATCATCCGCAAGACCAGCGACGGTCGCCAGCCGCGAACACCTTCGTAGTAGCGGTTGGGGATGGGCATGTAGACGCTGGGATTGCGGTTGGCTGTGGAACCAAACACAATTCCGGCTTCGCTGAGGCCCAGCCCCCAGGTGTTGTTGTCGGTTGAACGCAGGAACTCCAGTTCGCTGCCATCAGGCTTGAAGCGAAAGAAACCCTGGCGGAAAACCGGCTGCCGCTCACCATTTACGACAGGTGCCGAGTTGTTGTAGCCCTGCATGGCCCAAATCCAGTTGTCCAGGCCGTAGCGAAAGTTGCTAACTCCGCCGTGCGTATCGCCCATGGCCCAGCCGGTGAACAAGACCTGGCGTTCATCGGCCACATCGTCGCCATCGGTATCTTTCAGAAAGAGCGTTTCGCGAGCGTTCTGCACGATCAGACCGCCCCGTGCAAATGTAAGCGTGGTGGGGATGCTCAACTCTTCGGCAAAGACGGTGAATTTGTCCGCGCGGCCATCGCCGTCGGTATCTTCGCAAATGCGAATGCGATCACGGCCAGCACCGTCGCGCTGCATTTCGTTCGGATAGTCGTACGTCTCGGCCAGCCAGAGTCGCCCGCGTTCATCCCAAGCCATGCAGATGGGCTTGCCGCCGAGGTCGGGTTCGCTTGCAAAAAGCTCAACGTGAAAACCAACAGGCGTGACGATGTGCTTGAGCGATTCCTCTGGTGAAAGCGGCTTCTGCATCATCGTCCGCGGTTCGTCCTGCGTTCCCCAAGCGGCGCCTGGCCGATAGTTGGGGATCTTGGGACCGACGTCGATGTATTCAAATGGTTCGACGTCTTTGCGTTGCTTTGTCATTTCCGGCACAGGAAACGGCGTGTTGCCGTCTTGCGTGTTCTCGCCAAAATCCGGGACGACGGAAGGATCATCGCCGGCAGCCCAGCGAATGCCGCGCTCGACAAGGTTCTGAAAGCCGGGGTTCTCCCACGTACGTTCATCGTGCCCCCAGGCGGTGTAGAACACGCGGCCCTTCTCGTGCGTTCGCACCCAGGTCCAGGGTTCGCGCTCGTCTCCATCGACGCGATGCGAAAGGACGTCGCGGTTTTCTTCGTTGTGTTTGTGATGAACGTAGGTCTCATCCCAACTCTCAAATCCGCCGAAGCCCTGCATGACGGGATGATCCGGCTTCGAAATGGTCGTGGAGAACGTTCCCGTCCCGTGGCGAAGAAACTGACCGCCGATCAACTTGACGAGTTCGTCCGAGTTGCGGAAGCAAAACGAAGCGCAGTGCAGCGGAACAAAGCCGCCACCGCCAGCGACATAATCCAAGATCGCCTTGGCCGGCTCGGGATCGATGGCATCAATGTTGGCGAACACCAAAAGTGCGTTATAGTTCTTCAGGTTGTCCGCATTGATGTCGCCCATATCGCGCGTGTAGTCGAGCGCGATCTCTCGTTCAGCCAACACAGGCTGCAACACCTGATACATCGCGCGCGGACGGTGATGACCGCGATCGCCCAGGAAGAGGACTTTGAGCGGCTTGAGTTCAGCCTCGTCCCGGACCTGAGCCGCGTCACGACCGGTGTCTTGCTGCGCCGGTTGAGTCTTCCATGCAAACGTTGCCGCAATTGCGATGGGTGAAAAAAGCACAAGGCTTAATAGCACGAGCGAACCGGTCAGCCGTCGGAGGTGCATAATGGGAAACCGTGTAAGTGAGGCATGATCAATGAAAGGCGGCGATTTCCATCGATCGGAAATTGATGTGCGTACAACTTGTCCTATGGCAAGCGTGATTGCCAGCCAAAAAGCGGCAGTCCCAGCGTTACGCTTCGGGACTTAATGACTTCTCCATGATCGCGCGAACTTCCGACTCGATGCGGCCTTTGAACAGCATCGCGGCGAACGGCAGATCTGCGTCGACCTGAACTTTATCGTCTTCAATTTGCAAGCCGCCGGAGACCTTGAAACCTTTGGCTTTGAAGGCGAACGTCCCGGAATGTTCGCCGATGTTCTCTTCCAAAATCTCCACGTCCGGGTTCTTGGCCTTCACACGTTCGAGAAGATTTTTGAGCCGGTCAGAGGCTTCATCTCGGCCCAGGGTGTGGGGAACAGCAAAAGAAAGCTTAGGCATAACATCTTGGATTGTTGGGATTTGGAATTGTGACTTTCGCCGGATTCTCAAGCATTGGCCAGTTGTTGGCAACAAGTTGGAGCGACCCTGGCTTTCAAAGTGCGTGAGAAGCAACTCGCAATTTCGTTGCGGGCAGCGTTGTCCTATTTGAAGGACCGGTCTCCCGCCGTGGAATTATCCCTTGTCCTGAGCCATCTGAGTGGCAAGCCGCGCGATTGACGGCATTTTCATGCTTCTGTGGAGAATTTTCCTGGAAATCTCTTGTTCCACCGCGGGGATGCCGATATAGTATTCACACGTTCAGTATACATGAGAACACTATCTCGCGAATCGCCCACATTTCCGCTCCAACACGCCCAATTCCTGCCATAAGATAGGGGTTTTTCCCATGGTCACTGCTGTCAAAACGACTTCCAACAACCGTATGGCCAAGAAAGATTCCACAGCACAGAAGTCCAAAGCCCCCAAAACCAAGGGCAAAGGCAAGGCGGAAGCCTCCAAGGTTGGCGAGTTGCTCAACAGCCACCCGGACTTAAAAAACACCGTCGCCCAAATTGAGAAGCAGTTTGGGGAAGGGGCCATCATGCCCTTGGGCGGGGACAAGATGGGCCGCATCAAAGGCATCAAGACGGGAAGCCTGTCTTTGGACCTGGCCTTGGGGGGGCAAGGATTGCCGGTCGGCCGCATCATTGAGATCTTTGGACCAGAGTCCAGCGGAAAGACCACACTGGCTTTGCATGCGGTTGCCAGCTCGCAAAAAGATGGCGGAATTGCCGCATTTATCGATGCCGAACACGCGTTAGACCCGTCCTGGGCCAAGAAGTTGGGCGTCGAGTTAGAGACCCTGTTGGTCAGCCAACCGTCCAGCGGGGAAGAGGCGATGCACATCGCAGCGATGCTCATCAAAAGCAACGCGGTGGACATCATCGTGATTGACTCGGTGGCCGCTCTGATCCCCAAACAGGAACTGCAGGGCGAAATTGGCGACACCCACGTTGGCCTTCAGGCTCGGCTGATGAGCCAATCCATGCGAAAGCTGACAGGTGCCATCGCCCGTAGCAAGACGTGCGTGATCTTCATCAACCAGATCCGCGAGAAAATCGGTGTGATGTTTGGCAGTCCGGAAACCACCCCCGGCGGCCGAGCCCTCAAATTCTACTCGTCTTGCCGTATTGATGTGCGCCGGATTGGTCAGGTTAAGGATGGTGAGGATGTTGTGGGCCAGCGTGTCCGCACCAAGGTCGTAAAAAACAAGGTTGCGCCGCCATTTCGCGTGGCAGAGTTTGATATGATGCATGATCGTGGCATCAGCTTTGAGGGCGACTTGCTGGATCTGGCTTTGGCCCAGCGGATTGTCACCCGTTCCGGCGCCTGGTTTCGATATGACGATGACCACATCGGGCAGGGACGGGAACGCGCGAAAGAGTTTCTCAAAGAAAACCCGGATGTCGCCGAACAAATCCGTGAGAAGGTCCTCGTTTCTTTAGGGCAAGCCGCAGCTCCAGAACCCAGCGAGAATGGCGACCTGGATGAGGCGGGCGATTCTGGCGACTAGTTGCATACCCACACCCCAGCACCGCATGCAGCGCTTCGACAAAATAAAACGCCGAGACCTGCATGCCCGACCTTTGCTTGGGGGAGCGCTTATTGTCTTGAGTTTCATCCTATGCAGTTGGTGCGTTACACCTGCCGCTGCTCAACCTCCGCGCGTGCCAGACGGGCTGCAAGTATTGCAGTCGTTTGAGCAAGTGCTGGTCGATGTCATCGGCCGCAGCGAGGACTCGGTAGTGGCCATCGCCCGCGTACGAAAAGGGGATGCTCGCACCATTGATCCATCGGATCCAAATTTCGTACCCAATGAGTACGCAACTGGCGTGGTCATTGATTCAGGTGGATACATTCTGACGAACTTCCACCTGATGCGTGAGGATAGCGACTATTGGATCACTACCTCTCGGCGCGGTGTTTACAAGGTGACCGATTGGTGGGGTGATGAACGGCTGGACCTGGCCGTGCTCAAGACGGAAGCAGACAACCTCACACCAATAGAATTTGGTGACGCCGAAGATCTTCGCAAAGGCAAAATCGTGATCGCCCTGGGCAATCCTTACGCGATTGCGCGAGACGGCCAGGCGTGCGCGAGTTGGGGCATCATCTCCAATCTCAAGCGCAAACCAGCATCGGAAAAGCGGCCGGCTCCCAGCCATTCTACAACTGCACTTCCCGGTCAATCGGCCGAGGCAACTTTGCAGTCAACGGAAAAGCCCAGCGTTCACCACTATGGCACTTTGATTTATAGCGATGTGCGCCTGGAACGCGGCACAAGCGGCGGCGCGCTTTTGGATTTGCGTGGGAGAATGATCGGACTCACCACAGCGTTGGCAGATCACGTCGGTTTTGAAGAGTCGGCCGGCTATGCGATTGCGATCGACGAGCAGATGCAAGGGCATATTGAAACGCTCAAACGTGGCGAAGAGGTTGAACTCGGTTTTCTGGGCATCCACGTTGAGAACCGGCCGGAAAAAATGCAAATCGGCGTGCCGGGCGTGCGGGTTACCGGCACCGTCTTCGGCACATCCGCGGACGAAGCGGGACTTCGCTCCGGCGATGTTATCACCGCAATTGAGGGATCGCCAATTCACGATACGGATCAGCTCTTTTTGCAATTCCGCAAGCGGGCCGTGGATGAGGAAATCCGCGTGTTGGTTGAACGAGACGGAGCACATCAACAACTGCTGGTCACCCTGGATAAGGCTCCGCCGTCGGGTCGGCAGCGCTACAGCCCGCGTCCGTTGTGGCGAGGACTGCGAATTGACCATGCGTCGGTCTTGTTCCAGTCCGGGTTTGGTCGAGGGGCCGCCGCCAACAAGGGCGTCGGAATCATTCACGTGGAGCGGGAAAGCCCCGCCTGGCAAGCAGGATTGCGGGCGGGCATGATTGTCACGGCCGTCAACGGAACAGCCGTTTCTCACCCCAGGCCATGCCGAGAATTGCTCACCCAGGCGGCCGGCGATGTCACCCTGACGGTTGACGCACCTGCCGAGGACGAATCCGGCCAGGTGCTCGTGCCGCCGGAATAACAGTTCGCTTCGCGCTAATCTTTTGCAAAAGCGCGAACATGCGTCGCACAGCCGCTTCGGCAAGCACACCGGCGAGCTATGCTAGTCCAAATCGGCGGCTGCCGATAAGATTGGCCTTTTGCCATTCGCCGAACCTTCCGCCACGACCTGCTCTCCCTCTTATCGGGAGTTGCGCCGCAAGTTCAGCTCGGCCATCATCAGGTTGCCGATGTTCGCAACATTCGACTATCTGGCCGAAACTTAGAATCACTGGTTTCAACCATCCATCTCAGCGATGAAAACCGACGAACTCCGCGAAAAATACCTGGCCTTCTTCGAGAGCAAAGGCTGCGTCCGCCGCGCCAGCGACGTGCTGGTTCCGACGTGGGATCCTTCCGTGCTGTTCACGCCTGCCGGCATGAATCAGTTCAAGGATCATTTCTTGGGCCGTTGCGAGTTGGAGTTCACCCGCGCGACAACTTGCCAGAAGTGCCTTCGCACCGGCGATATCGAGAACGTTGGCCGCACGGCTTATCACCACACGTTCTTTGAGATGCTGGGCAACTTTTCCTTCGGCGATTACTTCAAACGCGAAGCGATTCATTGGGCCTGGGAATTCCTTACCAGCAAACAGTGGCTCAACCTGCCGCCGGAAACTCTTTCCGTCACTGTCTACCTGGATGATGACGAGGCCTACAACATTTGGGCGGACGAGATCAAAGTCCCGCATGACCGCATTGAGCGCATGGGCGAGGATGACAACTTCTGGCCGGCGGGCGCGCCCACGCAAGGGCCGGACGGTGTCTGCGGTCCCTGCAGCGAAATCTTCTATCACCCGCCTGGCAGTTCATCCGTGGAGATTTGGAATCTCGTCTTCACGCAGTTCAATCGCGAAGGCGATCCGCCGGATAACCTCAAGCCACTGCCGATGCAGAACATCGATACCGGCATGGGCCTGGAGCGAACCGCGGCGACGCTGCAAGGCGTAGACACCAACTACCACATTGATATCCTCAAGCCCATTGTGCTGGCCGCGGCCGAAGTCTGCGGAGTAAAGTACGATCCCACCGACGAGAACGGTCGCCGGTTGCGCCGCATCACCGATCACGTTCGCGCTTGTACGTTCGCCGTGCATGAGAACGTCTATCCCGGCCCCAATAAAGAGAAGTACGTCATCCGTCGGCTGCTGCGCCGCGCGGTCCTGGACGGACATCAGATGGGCATGCGCGATCCGTTCCTGCACAAGCTGGTGCCGGTTGTTGCGGACATGATGAAGTCCGTCTACCCGGAGCTGGGTGAAACGACTGAACGCGTTTCCAAGGTGATGGCGCGGGAAGAAGCTGAGTTTCAGAAGCGACTGGATGACGCGCTCGCCAAGATTGACTTGCTCTTTAGCAAGATGGGAAAGGACAGCCGCCAGCAAATCACAGGCGAAGAGGCCGGCGATCTTTACACCACGTTTGGCGTTCCGCCGGAGTTACTGCAATCCCTCGCGTCGGAACACAATCTCGGCGTCGATTGGGACGGCTACAAGTCGTGGATGGAGAAGCACAGCGTTTACTCCGGCGCGGGGCAGGTCGAACTCTTCGACACAGGCGGAGTTGCCGCCCTCAAAGAAACGCTGCACTCGACCGAATTCCTGGGCTATGAGGGTGCCGAGTCGCCCGCGATCCTTAAGGGGATCGTCGTCAACAAAGATCTCTGCGAAGAGTTCGAAGAGATCGGGCATGAACAGCCGGCGATCCTCGTCCTCGATCGCACGCCGTTCTACGGTGAGTCCGGCGGCCAAGTTGGCGATACCGGCGAGATCATTGCTGACGGAATGCGATTTGAAGTCACCGATACGCAAAAAGACGGTGGGCTGATTCTGCACATCGGCCACCTGCGTCAAGGCAAGCTACAACTCGATCAACAAGTCACGGCCAAGGTTGCCGCGGAACGTCGCCAAGGCATTCGCCGCGCTCACTCGGCCACGCACATTCTGCACTACGCGTTACAGAAGCATCTGGGCGAACACGCGCAGCAACAAGGTTCCAAGGTCGATCAGGATTGGCTGCGGTTTGACTTCACCAACCTGGAGCCGGTCACGCCGTCACAGTTGGCCACCATTGAGGACGAGGTTCGCACGCACATCGGCGAACAATCGGCCGTCCGTTGGGAGATTCTTCCGCTGGCCGACGCCCGCAAGCAAGGGGCCATGATGCTCTTTGGCGAGAAGTATCCGGATCCGGTGCGGATGGTTTCCATCGGCGAGTTCAGCAAGGAACTGTGCGGCGGCATCCATTTGGACAACTCGGCCGAAGTCGGCGAGTTCGAACTTGTTTCCGAGGAAGGCATCTCCAGCGGCGTGCGTCGCGTCGTCGCGCTCACCGGCGAGAAAGCCAGACAACACGCGGAAACCGTTGAGAGCACCTTGACGTCCGTGGCGAAACTTCTGACTTGTTCGGAATGTGAAGTGCCGGCGACGGTTGCGGGGCTCGTTGACCGCGTTCGCGCGCTCAAGAAACAGATTGCCTCTGGTGGCAAGAGCGAAGAGCAAGCAAAGCCTGCTTCAACTTCTTCCGCCGAGTTGGATCGGCGCGGCAAGCGCGAAGCCATCACAGCGGCCGCGCATACACTCAACGTCGCGGTAGAAGATGTGCCTGCGCGCGTCGAACAACTGCTGTCCGAAGTCAGCAAACTGCAAGAACAAGCCAGCGCAGCGGCGGATGCTCCGCAGCTTTCGGCTGATGAACTCATTGCGTCGGCCGAGGAAGTCTCCGGCGCGAAGATGATTGTGGCAGACGCCGGCTCCGCGCATCCCAACCAGATGCGGCAGTGGATTGATCAGGTTCGCAAAAAGGCTGGGCCTGTTGCGGTCTTGCTGGCTGGCAAGCAGGGGGACAAAGCCATGCTCGTGGCCGGCGTGACTGATGATCTGATCGATCGCGGCGCGAACGCCGGCACCTGGGTGGGCGAAACGGCCAAGATCGTTGGTGGCGGTGGTGGCGGTCGCCCCAACATGGCCCAAGCCGGCGGCAAGGACCCCACCAAGATTCCGCAAGCTTTGGACAAAGCCCGCGAGGTCATGCGGGCGATGCTAGGTGCGTGAAATGCCGCAGCCGTGCTAGCTCAAGCCAACTCCCGCATAGGAAAAATGTGCGCTGACCTCCAAGTCAGAGGCGATGATCCGGCACATTGTTTCTGCCGCAGCCATCGCGACGTGCGATTTCTCGCGGATTTCTGACTCGTTTCGGCGGCCGGGTGTCTCTATTAAAGTAGTTGTTGGTTCTACTTTGAGACTCTTCCCCGCACGCGATCGATGCGCACATCGCCGCTAGATCATCTGAACGACGCCGAATTGCTGGCTTGCTACACCTGTGATCGGGAAGTTGCGAACCTTTCTCGAGCACCGAATTCGCCCGAGGTGTGTAAGAACGGCGTTAGCGGGAAAGTCAGCAAGTCCAATTGCCAGAAAGCAATCCCCGCTGGGCGAAAGTCAAGTAAATCAAAACAACCTAGTGCTCGGGAACGCACATCCAAACAAACTCCCCCTGCGGTTGGCGAAACTTTATCAGCCGCCGAGTGCAGGCAGGAGGCGTTCCGGCTCATTGTCTTGCGGCACGGGCGGATCGTGATGTCCGCGTGTCGTGGGGTACTGCGTTGCGAAGCCGACGCGGAAGACGCGTTTCAAGCAACGTTCTTTGTCCTCGCAAGAAAAGCCCAGAGCATCGAACGCGGCTCGCGACTGGCCGCCTGGCTGCATCGCGCGGCATTGCGGATTTCGTTGCGCGCCGCCAAACGGAAGCACAAACTTCAGGCCCAATCGCTAAGGGCGGAGATTGACCCGCCTTCTGCTGAACTAACTCGTGTTTCGACGCGAGCAACCATGCACGCCGTGCACGAAGCGATCGGCAAACTGGCCGAACCGCTTCGGAGCACCGTACTGCTGACATACTTTGAAGGATTGACGCGAGAGGAAGCCGCCAAGCGGCTGGATGTGACCAGCAACATCATTCAAGCCCGATTGAAGAAAGCTCGGGGACAACTGCGCAGGTCCCTGGCTTTGAAAAGCGTGTCGTTGGCAGGACTGTCACTGCTTGCCATGCACGCTACTTCGGACATGGCCAAGGGCTCGATTGTGTCTTTGTGCGAAGCATGCACGGAGACGGTGTTGCACGTTCAGGCCGGGCTTGCCGCAACTGCGAAGGCAAGCGCCGGCGTCCCCGTGGCTCTCGCCCAAGGAGTGATTCGTTCCATGACTATCACCACGTCCCTTCGTCATGCCTTTGTTGTCTTGCTCGCAGTCAGTTGTGGGTGGATGGCCTTCGGTCCGGCTTCTCCGCCAAGTGCTTCCACCGCGATGGCACAGGCTGTCCCCATCGAGTTGGCGGATGTTGAATGGGAAGACGTTGAACAAGGTTCCGCGATGATGTTTGTCAGCATTGCGGAAGAGCATGTTGCAGGCCACAGTGCCCCGTCAATTCAGGATGCCGAGTCAACTCAAGATAATTCGTCATCGCAATTCCGTCTCCCGCAACAAGATTTCCAACAGAAATTGCTCAGTTCGATTGTCGATGCCATCGCGCAAGCCTTGCGCCGTAAGAACGAAGTTGATGATATGCAACAATTGCGCGACATCGGCATCGCCGTGCATAACTTTCATGACGTCAATCGCCTGTCGCCGCCGGGTAACTTCCCCAGAACGGACGACGAAGCGCGGCAGCCGCTGTTGAGTTGGAGAGTTTATCTGTTGCCGTATTTGGGTGAAGAAGGCCAGGCGCTTTACGAAGAGTTTCACCTGGATGAACCTTGGGATAGTGATCACAACAAGCAACTGTTGAGTGAGATGCCTCATATCTATGCCTTGAGCGACGGTTTGCCGGCGGGACATAGCGATGTCCTCTCGCCCTATGGGCCAGACACGATCTTTGGCGGCGATTCCTCAAAGAGCTTCGCACCCATTAGCGATGGGATCGCGCTGACGGCCATGTTCTTTGAAGCCGCACCGGGACACAGCGTGCCGTGGACCAAGCCGATGGATTTTGAATTTGATCCCGAAGAGGCAGACGCGCTGAAGCGATTTGGCAAGTCAGGATCGGACTCGTTCCTTGTGGTCTGGGGTGACGCCGGAGTCAGCGCGCTTCCCAAGACAAGCACGGCCGAGTTTGTGGCCTCGATCATCAACCCCACCGACAAACAGCCTACCCTTGAGGAAATCGGCCGCTAGCCTATCCAGAACATTCTACAAGCACCATCGAGCGATCGGCGCGCACTGCCCGGTCGCTCGATGTTTTTTCAGCATCCATCGTAGCGGGCGTTATTTCTGGCGGCGTTGTTTGCTCAGGAAAGCCCGAGGTGTTCGCGAATCGCGTTTGCCCACTTGGGGTCCTCGGGCGAAACCTGCAGCATTGGGAAATTGTAGCGGCGCGATTCAGCAAGAACGCCATCGCAATTATCAACAAGCAGATCAATCTCAAACGCTGGCGGATATTTTGTGCACATTAAGTACGTTTCGCCAAGCATTGCCATCCGCTTCCGATGAAGCGTTTCATTGATGACCTTGCCCACGCGTGTGCCGTACGCGCGAAAGAACAACTTCGTGGCAAGTGGCTGGCGAAATGAGGTGGTGTAAATCCACACCTCGTGATGTTGCTGCCACAGTTCGTTGAAGAGCTTGACGGTACCGGAGCGCAGAGATTCGCTGCACAGTCTCCGACGGAGCCAAGTGCGCGGCCTGGGCTCCAGGTCGAATGGGATTCGGCCGGGAATCAGCGTGTCATCAAGATCGAAAGCAATCCGCACAGAATAACTACGCGATTGCTCACAGGCTGGATCGCGAGTCGCACGATCCATGCTTTGCCGACTAAGGTTGTTTATCATCAGTCGAAGAAAGTATAGCCTTGCTGGGACGAGACTACTTTCAGCGCGAGCAACGGCGAGAGTCCGGATTTTCTGGTAGCGGTGCAAGTGCCCATCGGCACAATCCGCCAGACGTTATCACACCATTCACTGTGCGTTGACCGCAGACTTACGATCAACAGGAATCGACCATGGCTTATCGCGTCCACTTGTTGGCTTTAGCAATTCCGGCCGAAGACGCCAGGCGGTTGATCTGTGAGAAGTTTCCTTCCACCGATGCAGCCATCTTCGACGATCCGGAGATCTTTGTCAGCAACGAGAGTTGGAGTTGCCTTTGCGTGAGCACGCATTCCGCCAAGCGGGAGGAAGTGGAGAGTTTGCTCAGCGAGGTGCCCACCCGCGCGATCTGGATCACGACCAACAATCCGGACGCCTGGACGATTCGCGTGCGGCAGGGATCGGACGTGCTTGTGGATTTGCACATTCCGTGGATCTGTGTCGATCCGGATGAAAGAGAAGAGGCTGACGGCGAAGAAGTGCTGGAAGCCCTCGAGCGCAGTGTGGTGCCGCCAGCGTTGCGTGAGCAGATCGCCGGAACGGATGAAGGCAGTGCAGCCTGGGATCTCTTCTTGAAGCATGCCCACGTAGCGCTTCGCGATGCGCTGCAACAGGCAGGCGTTGATTTCCAGCCTGCGCAGTTGGACGCAATGTTCGAGGCCGATTCGTACGAGGACGTCGAAGACACCGAAGGCTGCCAGCTCGGCTACTTCGTCAATGAAGTTTTGAAGATTGGATTGGATCTTTCCGAAGCCGATGAATAATTCTTGTTTGCGCCGTGCCGAATTGATCTTAGCCCATTCGTGAAGATCGCAACGCAACATCATCGGCGACAGCTATCAAATTCGTGCTCACGAGTGTGAAATGCTCCACGCTCTTTGCCGCTAGCGGGACTTGATTGTGGCGTTGCCATTGTTGCACGTTCGGCATTTCACAGAGCATTGCGCTCTCTCAGCCTAGGCTACTCCGCGATGATAATCGTGCGCTGTGCCGACATATCTTGGTAACAAGCCGCGCGCGCGATGAAGCGGCTTAAGGCATGATTCTCCCGTAGCAAGCGAAACGCGGCATGGCCGAATACTCCGAAGAGCGACAAGCGACGATCACGCGCCGCATCCTTTCGCTTGATGTCTTGCGCGGCGCGGTGATTGTCCTGATGGCGCTCGATCACATTCGCGATGTCTTCGCGCTCACTCCGCAACGACCGGAGTTGATGGACCGGCTTGAGCCAGGCTGGTTCTTTACGCGTTGGGTGACGCACTTCTGCGCCCCTGTCTTCGTGTTCCTGGCTGGCACTTCGGCATTTCTCTATGGCAGCAAAGTTGACAACAAGCGCGACCTGAGCCGTTTTCTCTTCGCGCGCGGCCTGTGGCTGATTGTGATTGAAGTGGCTGTGGTAACGCCAAGCTGGACGTTCAGCCTTCCCACAACTGCCGGCTTTCTGATTCTGCAAGTGATTTGGGCGATCGGTTGGGCAATGATCATCCTGGCCGGCCTGATCTGGCTGCCAACGCCGCTCACGCTGATGTTTGGTTTGACCCTGGCGGCCGGGCATAACGTGCTGGACTCCGTCAGTTCGGACCAATTGGGATCGTTCGGCTGGCTGTGGAAACTGCTGCATGAAGGGAACTCTTGGATTCAACTCAGCCAGGATCCCGTCTTTGGGCTGGTTATTCTCTATCCGCTCATCCCATGGGTTGGAGTCATGGCGGTTGGATATGCGTTTGGTCCCGTGATGAAATGGGAATCAGCGCGACGGCGAGTTTTCTTGCTTTCCGTCGGTTGCGTTGTGACGTTGCTCTTTGTTGGCTTTCGATTCAGCAACATCTACGGGAACCCAACGCCATTTGCTCCGGGGAATAGCTTCCTCGATACCTTGATGCGGTTTCTCAACACGGAGAAGTACCCGCCATCATTTCTTTTCCTCTGCATGACTCTTGGGCCCATGTTCTTGGTGTTGGCATGCCTGGAGAAAGCCCGAGGCATTTGGTGTGACGTGCTGGCAACATTTGGCAAAGTGCCGTTCTTCTTCTATGTGCTGCATATGCCAACTCTGACTTTGTTGGGCATGCTGTGGTTTACGCTGCGATATGGTCGCGCGATGGTCTTGTTGACAACGCAACAAGGGGATTTGCCCCAGGCGTATCGCCCAAATCTGCTGCTTGTGTATGCCGTCTGGTTTCTTGTGATCGCGCTGATGTACTTGCTATGTCGTTGGTTCTGCCGTGTTAAACAAAAGTACGATTGGTGGTGGCTGAAGTACATCTAAGACCCTGAAGTTGCCACACTTGCGCAGCTGGCCAGTCAATCGTGAAGCTGCAGCGTCAATTGATTGACGCCCGTCGGGAATCTGCTAAACCAGTGCATCTGGTTCCTCGATCTCTTCGCAATGCTGTGTCATTGCATGGGTTCTTTGTCACGGGGTATCAACGGTGCAAGATCAAGCAAGTGTCGTCGCCACGCGCGTTGGGCCGATGAATCGGACGGTCAAAAAAGTCCCGTTCGTGGAACTGCTCAATGGTCGCATTCAAGGTGTTGTCTCCAGCGGGTCCGATATTCAACGCGTCTATGTTTCGTTCATTGAAGCCGGCACCGGCAACTATTCCTGCTGCACCAACAACAATCGCCCCTGCGGTGGCCTGCGAGGATCCGCCTGCAAGCATATCCAGTCGATGATTGACGAAGCCGTGCTGCAGTTTGGTGCGGACACGGTCACCAAATACCTGGGCGTTGAGCTTGGCGAGGATGTTAAACGCCCCGCCGCGGAGATTCTCGGCAAGCTGCACGGTAGTGAACAGAAGGAATCGCCAGGCATTGTGTTTAGCCGCTTCTTGAATTACCTGCGTTATTGCGAGTTGGACGCAAAGCCCGGAGCCGTGTTGGAAATGGATTGGTTTGTATCATGACAAGCGCGCTCGCAACGTTGCCGCCTGGCGTTGTCGAGGCGGCGAACATGATCCGACAATTGGACGACTGTTTGTTGCATGGATTCGCTCGACTTGGCAGTCAACACCGAGATTCTTTGGCGGCACTTGCCGCAACCCTGGGCGGTTCGCCTCTTGAGCAACCTGTTGCGGAAGCAGTGTCGGCAATTGGTCGCAGTGAGTTCTTGACCCGGCACTTTGTTTCTCTGGCGGCGGCGCGCGCTGCCGTTCAAGGCGCGCAGCATGATGCGCTGATTGCTCAGTTGGGTGAAGTGTTTGGAGTTTCCACGGCCGAAGTTGAAGACCCGCCGGCGCACAGCGTTGGGGGCTCCGCGGCATTGCTTAGCAGCGCCGAACAATGGCTCATGGAAATCGCCTTGGCCGGCTTTAACCAACTGGATGAAGACGCCGTCTCTCCATTTGTTGCGACGCTGGAACACTTGCAGGCAAATAGCGAACTGACAGGTGTGGCTGCTTTGTTGACCGGCTTTGTTAATGAGTTGCTGATGTATATGCCGGCGGAACGTCATCCGCAGTTGCCGATATATCGTTGGGCCGATTTGTGGACGGCCGCGATGGTCCGGACTCAACAACTGCCAGGCGAATTGCCCTATCAGGAGGTCAGCGGGACACTGACTCCCTTTGGACTGTCGGTCAACAGTCATGCGAACTTTGTGTCCGCAAATCTGTACGGCTTGTTGGACACCGGCGAAACTAAGCAAACTGTCCGTGTACCGCTGGCCAGTTACAAGGTGGATGTCGTCGCGGGGCCGGAAGTGTGGGATTTGTTTGGTGATGTGGGAGAGCCCATTCTCAAAGCGCTCGCCGGAAACAAGACGCTAACTTTTGAGCATGGCGAACTTGCCGCCAACGGTAATTTGCTGCTTAAGACCAAGCCCAAGGTGAGCCGCAAATCTGATCCGTTCGCCGCGGCCGAGTTTCTCACGGCGCTGCCATCGGCGTCGCCGCTGTTCCGCCATCCCGTGCATATTGATCATGTGGTCCACCTGGATGGCGCCGCCGAATTGCCGCTGGCAGTCGAGCGCCTCGCAGTGGACACGGAGTTCGACGAGAAGGAAATCAAGCAGGCACCCGAAATGATCGCGCTGATGCGATTTGACCAGGGCGGATGGCGCGTGCAACCACTTTGTGTCCGAACGGACCAAGGCATCATCATCAGCGGCGGAGGAATCGCCGATGCCCGCAAGACACTGAAGTCCAAGACACTGGCCATCCTTAGAGAGCGAAGTAGCAAGCTGCTCCGCGCTTGAACATCCCCATCGCAGCTGAGAAAAAACTGCCTCGCAAGCTACGCAAGAAAACGCCATGGAAAGCTGCAAAGTATGAGCGACGCCCTGCTGCTCAAAAAACGGCAAGCCGCGTACTGGCGGCTGATTGCGGCCATGTATGGGCTGAACGAAGTTGGCGCTTCGTTCGATAACATCGCCCGGGAACTTGTCGATGAGTTGGAACTGCCGAGCGAAGTCCTTGAGCCGGGCCTCAGCATCGAAGTATTGCGACACCGCTATCCTCAACTGGAGCCGCATTTCCAATCATTGAAGATGTATCAGCCAGACCAGAATGGCGAAGAAGTGGAGAACGCTGAAACTGAAGACAGTGTAGCCGGCAAGAATCAAATCGATACTGCTGAAGATGCTGCTACTGAAACGGAGGCCGAAAACGAAACCGCCGCCGAAACCGAAGCCAGCGCATCGGAAACCGCGGAAGAAGGCGTCAGTCTGGCCAAGACATTTGTCTATTCCAAGTTGTTGCTCAACGTCTTTGGTCCCAATACTCATAGCGCCAAGTGCAGTGCCGCGCAATACAGCCAGTGGTGCGATGATGTCGCCGCTCTCGAAGATTGCTTTGGCTACGGGCCTGGCGGAATGCGGCAAGATGACGGTCAAGCTCAGGAATCCGCAATGGGCGGCCACTCCGGTGGGATCAGCGGAGGCGCGCCGCGTGTCGATGATCGACAATTGCGCGAGGAACTGGTCGCAATGGAAAGTGACCTGATCAAGCGAATGGAACTTCGCGAAGTTCTTAAGGATGACCGATTGGCGGCCCGGCTGGCGCCTTCGCTTCCGCTGGTGGAACAACTGCTGTACGACAAATCGAACCTCTCCGGCGCGGCGCTTAAGAACGCCAAGCACTTGATCAAAAAGTATGTCGACGATCTGGCGGCCGTGTTGAAGAAGGAAGTCGTCAGCGCCAGTTCCGGCGAAATTGATCGATCCGTTCCGCC
>CALJLD010000134.1 GCA_937982665.1 uncultured Planctomycetales bacterium | reverse complement strand
TTACGAATAGTGGGCGATGAGGGACTCGAACCCCCGACCCTCTCGGTGTAAACGAGATGCGCTAGCCAACTGCGCCAATCGCCCGGGTGCCTAAATGCATAATACAGATTGTGTCACCATGCAAATATTGGCGTGTAACTCCAAGCCTGTCCAATCCACTGTTTGACCCAACCGGGTTGAACTCGTGGTCACAGCCACCAGGCTCCTGTTCAAAAAGTTACACTCTCAGTGAGGTTTTCACCAGACAGGAACGGTGATTGCCTCAAGCAAGCAAGACGTAGAACAGCAAGCAAGGAACGCTGGTTCAACAAGTGCACGAAACACCAATCTGCGGTTTCGCCCAGAAGAACGGAATGTGCCCGCATCAAGAAAGGGTGCGTCGTCCAGACTAGCCAGTGGTCGCGAGCCAGCACCGGAGGAGTTAGCTACGCAACCGCAGGGATATTGCTTTGTCTCTAGGAGCGATTTGAGTTGCCGATGGGCATGCGGTTTGGCCGACATAAGAACAACCTCGCCAGCGTCATGCCAGCGAGGTTGTTTGATTTTCAATCGGCAAATCAGGTCTTACTTAGTCCACCTGATAAGGGCTTGATGTTCCACCACCCGCTGCGCCGCCTTCGCCCATCAGTGAGTCGAAGATGCAGCCCAATGTTCCTTCAAAGGTGAAGGTACCAATCCCGCCTTGGTCGGCGTCGGCATCACCAGTGCCGGAGATTGCGTTGCCGAAGAGGAAACCTTCAAGCGATACCGGCAGTGTGTCGGAAAGGGTATCGGCGGTCCAATAGCTGATGCCACCAAACTCGTACGACGCGTACGTACCAACCAGGCCACCGTCAGAATTAAAATTGCCAAGGCTGACAAAGAAGAAGGTGAATGTTGGTTCGCTGAAGTGATAGCAATCGTCAAAGGTAAACGGAAAATTGTCCGGCATGACCGTCACACTGTACGAGTTACCTGGCACGCCAGCTTGGGCGTCCACGGTACTCAGCGAGAACGAGGCGACTGCCACTGCGGCGATTGCCAACAAGCGAAGGATTGCGGGACGGCGGTTCATATTCATTGCTCCAGAACAAACGAGGTAGAAATACTGCCCGCAAGCTAACGCGACCGAGTGAAGCCGTAAAGTAACTGGCGTGAATTCACGCGGATTTTTTTCACCAGCGGAGCAACAACATTGAGACGCCTTGGCGAGGGAGTTGCAGCGTGAGCGTTGCCTGACCATTCACAACTTGCAGTTCGCTGACCGGCTCCAGTTCCTGCAATTGCCCTGCCAGTTCCAACTCGGCAAATTGATCCGGCGTGGGCTCTTGCGGTGATCCCATCTCTTGCCAGGCGGCGTAAGCGTTGCTGGTTTCTTGATCAATGCGGTAGTGAGTTAGTTGCGGTTTTCCATTTGGTAGGTGGTCAAGCGTCAACGTAATCTCTGCGTCATCGCCTGGCAGATCATCATCGTGATAGTGCCAAAGCATGACGGCAAGCTGATCTTCGCTCAGCGTAGCGATCGCTGAGATGTCCGGTTCGCGGCGAACTCCGCGCCGCAGCATTCGCTCTAGCGGGACCGCATGATCGCTCGTGACTTGTACGCGATCGCCCTGCAACTTACTGAACATGCGGAAGGTGTTCAGCACCGGCTTATCGATACCGCCGGTTGCCAATGAGCGAAAGCCGGCGAAGATCGGTTGGTTTTCAAACTCGAACGCCCAGGTCAAAGCGCCTTCAAAGTTCACGCTATGTTTGTCCGCCAGCTCCAGCTTGCGGGCGAAGCTGGCCGCCGTGTAGCTGGAGTACATCGTCCCGTTGCGATACGCCAGTTGCGGGCCTTGGCAAGCGGCACAGCCTTCCGGGTCCGATTCGCCAATGATGATCGGCACGTCTTTCAACTCGGGATAATCGGCAATCAGCCGGAAGCCTTCATCGATGGTGCGAAGTTGGTTGGCGATGCCCATCCGCACGTGGCCATCTTCAAAACGGGGCGAACCCTTGGCATGGAACGAAACAAAATCGAGCGGCGTGCCTGTCTCGCCGGTGGCCAGGTTCTCGCCACGCAGGCAATGTTCGATGAAGGACCGCGTGTAGCGACCACCACTTCCGGCCGTATCCGCGCCGCCAACTTTGGCCGAAGGCAACGCTCTGCGCACCGCGGCGATGGCGTAATCATGCAGCTTGAGGAACTCCTCCCGACTGCCGCGCCAGTAGCCAATGTTGGGCTCATTCCAAGTTTCCCAATACCACGTCTCCACTTCCTCCTGGCCGTAGCGTTCCACGCAATGCTTCGTCCATTGAAACACCAACTCGCCCCACTTGTCGTAGTCGTCAGGCGGATACGCCCAGCCGGTGTAGATCTCGTCATAGGCCGCGCCGGGATGCCAACTGTGCTTGTAGGGTTGCGGGTTAGTCGATAACGCCTCGGGCATGAAACCAATCTGCACATACGGACGAACGCCGTTCTCCAAATAGGCGTCAAAGATCTCGTCCAGAATAGTCCAGTCATACTGCGGGTTGCCGTTCTCATCTTCCGAGTACACGCCGGTGGAGCCCCACTTCAACGCAGGCGTGCCATCTCCGGACGTCAGCAAGTTGTGCGTGCGAAAGAAAACCTGCCGCGGCGAAAGATCACCAAGCTCGCCCAACAACTTGCGACCATTCTTCATCGTCGCATAGTTCGGCTCGTCCGCTCCAAAGAAACGCCAGAACGGCTTCCATTCACCGATCCGCTCCGCGGCATCAACGTGGATGGAAACAGGAATGGGCTCTTGGGCGAAGGTTGAGATTGCTAGCGCGTGGGTCACCCAAAGAATGGCGATTGCGCTTACGGTCATTCGTTGCAACGGGTATCGCATGATGCGCCTTTGCTCATTGCGGCTTGTTAGTCTTGAATGGTAACAACTCTGTCCGGCGGGCCAAACTCGGGAGTGATCATTCCGCGTTGTCCAATCGGCTCGCCTATGTCGCGCAGGACCCATCGCTTGGGTTTGCATCCGCGAGCATCCGGCTTGTCCCACTCGTGCCGCGCGATCGGTCGTTCCATTTCTTTCTTCAACCAGTCCGCGGCGATGTTAGCGAGTTCTGGAATTGGCCTTCCTTCTGCTGTGTCGACGCCACCTGTTTGGGAGTCAAAGTTCGTTTCGAATTGATGTGTCGGATCAGGACCAAAGTAAACAGTGCGGCCATCGAAGTCGACGCGCAAAGATCGCAGCACGCAGGCTTCGTCCGGATCGGAGATTGTAACGGACAGAACAAACCGGTTCGGCCGAGGCCAACAGTCCGGGTACCAACCATCGAGTTGCGAACGCGCATGGAGCGCCTCGATGAACTCGCGCTCCGTTTCACTGTTGCATGTCTCAATATGAAATCGTTCAGCAACAACGCGCACAGTCATTTCGCTCTCGTGACTTCGTTGGTGCTCGTGACTCAACAACCGAAGCTGACGAGGCCTGACCGCACGCTCCCACTGATGGGGGGTGAGGTCTACATGCCTATGTCAGTGCTGGCTGCCAGACTTATATCAAGAACGACTGCGAGATACGCTGCGCATTCGACCGCGAAACTGTTACCAAGCATGACTCAACAACCGATGGCCATTATTGCTCCAACATCATCTGCAACAACATATGCGAGATCGACTGCCAGCCGAAAAGTGCAAGCTTCTCTGCGAGACAGACTGCGAGATTCACTCCAACATCATCCGCGCGCGAAATTCGTTTCAAACAGCCAGTGTTCAAATCGGCGTTGACAAGTGACAGAGCGCGACTTGGGACGTGACCTGATCAACAGGGGCCCTGTTGATAGAGAGCGCGACCAGTTCAACACTTGCAGGAAGTGCGGCAGATTTGCGCTCAGGACTTTGTCGGGCGTTGAGTGCTGCGGCCAGCGTTTGTCCTCGCCCGCCAATTAGTACGTGCCTCTTGCTGCGCCCAGTTTGCGAGCAAACAGGGCTACCCGGTACCCGGCCGTGCGCGGTACCTGGCGGGCGCGAACGAGTGGGGCAATCCTCTTGTCGCTGCGCGACACAGACGCGGGAGCGTCTGTGCTACCCGGTTATCGGATGAGCAAATGTTGGCCAAGGTTGGCGTTGCAATCACAAGCTACCCAAACGCTTCGCGCAATCGTTCGAGGCTTTTCGGCACAGCCGTTTCGTAGTCTTCTTCGCCTTCGAATTCCAGCGAGACCCAGCCTCGGTAGTTGTGGCGATGCAGCAGTTCGGCGATGCGCGGATAGTCCAGATCGACTTCATACCAGGTGCCGCCGCCGTAGTAGGTCTTGGCCTGAACGTAGACGGCGTGCGGGGCCATCATCTCCAGCTTGTCGTAAGGGTCTTCAAAGAAGTTGCCTGTGTCGAGCGTGGCTTTGAGCCAAGGCGAATCGATCGACTCGATGATGCGGTTGACGCCTTCTGGCATTCGGCCAAGCCCCCAATGATTCTCAAGGCCCAGCGTGACGCCGCACTGTTCGGCCTTGGGCAAGCACTCCGTCAAACTTTCAATCACCCAACGGAAGCCATCATCATCGGTGTAGCCAGGCAGGCGAGGTTCAATCCCGCGATTGTCCATCAAGCGGTTGAAGCTGCGAATGGTTCCCCAGCGGCCGGTGTTCACGCGAATGGTGGGAATGCCGAGTTCATAAGCCAGCTCAATCGTGTGTATCGTGTGATCGACGTTTCGCTTCCGCTCAGCGGCATCCGGCGAAACAAAACCTTGGTGCGTGGAGAAGCCGCACAGGGCCAGCCCATTCACAAAGGCGCGGCGTTTCAGTTGCTGCAGGTACGAGCGATCTTCGCGCTCCATTTGAATGTGCAGAATCTCGACGCCGTCAAAGCCGGTCTCGGCTGCCAGGTCGATGCACTTCTCGATGGAGAGTTTGGTGTCGTTGCGGAATCGCCAATACGAATACGTGGAAACGGCGATGGGGTTGCGGATGGGCGCTTTGTTCACGGCGTCCGAGTTCGTATCTTGAGCTCGCACCGCATTGGGCGTTGGCGCGCCGCCGGCAATACCTGCCGCGCCCAAGATACCAGTTGCACCCAAGCTTGCGGCACCCATTGTGGCTGCGCCGCTGGCCAGGCTGCGGGAAAGGAATTGCCGTCGATTGACTGTATGGGAAGTTTGCGACATGACCGGACTCGCTTGCTTGCGTTAATTGGAGACAATTCACGGTTGCGGCGACACCAAATCAGAATACCTCCGGCGATGCCGGGAATCCATTCGGCGGCTGCAATTCCGGAGCAAAGGTCCCCTCGCCCGCGTCACCATGCGTGAAAGGACTCGTTGTGCCAGGCTCTGATTGTGGCACACGCGCGCTCGAAACTATTTTGCGGGTTTCGCGCCGGCTGTTCCGCCTCAACTCCCGGGCGAAACACTTGCCCGACCGATTGAGTGATAGGCAAATCCGGCCGCCTGCATCTTGGCAGGTTCGTACAGGTTGCGGCCGTCAAACACCAAAGGGCGAGCCATGCGGCGGCGCATCTCGGCGAACTCCGGATGCCGGTACTCATTCCATTCTGTCGAGATGATGAGCGCGTCGGCCTTGTCCAAGGCGTCGCTCGGCGATTCGGCGTAGGTCAGCTTATCGCCATAGAGCGCGCGAACATGTTCCATCGCGGCCGGATCATGCACGGTCAAGCTGGCTCCGCGCTTCAATAATTCATCAACAAGCACAAGCGCCGGCGCTTCGCGAATGTCATCGGTCCGCGGCTTGAACGACAGGCCCCACATGGCCAGTTGCTTGCCGGACAAATCTTCGCCGCATTCCGCCAAGATCTTGCCGAGCAGGATCGACTTTTGTCGCGTGTTGATTTCGTCAACGGCGCGGAGCATCTGCGGCTCAACGCCGGCTTGCGTCGCAATCGCCGCCAACGCGCGAATGTCCTTGGGGAAACAACTTCCACCGTAGCCAAGCCCTGGGAAGAGAAACTGAAAGCCAATGCGTTCGTCATGGCCAATCCCGCGTCGCACGTCATTCACATCGGCGTCCAGACGCTCACACATGTTGGCAACTTCGTTGATGAAGCTGATCTTGGTCGCCAACATGGCGTTGGCCACATACTTGGTCATCTCCGCGCTTTCAGGGTTCATCGTCAGGAACGGATGTTCCGTGCGCAGGAACGGAGCGTAAAGCGCGCGAAGCATGTCGCCAGTGGCTTGCTTGCGGACGCCCACCACCACGCGGTCCGGCTTCATGCAATCTTCCAGCGCAGCCCCTTCTTTCAAGAACTCCGGGTTGCTGGCGACATCGATCTCACGTGCGGCCTTTTCTTGCAGTCGGGCGGCAACCTTCGTGTTTGTGCCCACCGGCACGGTGCTCTTGATCACAACGGTGGGGCCTTCTGGCAGGACTTCCGCCAACTGGTCAACCACAGCAAACAAAGCCGAGAGATCGGCCGATCCGTCATCACCCTGCGGCGTGCCGACGGCCACAAAAACAAAATCCACATTGTCCACGGCTTCGCGCAATTGCGTGGTGAACCGCAGGCGGCCCTGCTTGCTGTTGCGGCGGACAAGCTCTTCCAGCCCCGGCTCGTAGATGGGGATTTGGCCCTGCCGCAACATGTCGATCTTCTTGGGATCGATGTCGACGCACGTCACGTGGTTGCCGGTTTCGGCGAAGCACGCGCCTGTGACCAGGCCAACGTAACCGGTGCCGACCATTGCGATTTTCACGATGAAAGTCCCTCAATCCGAAGAGCGTCAGGCGGTGATCTTATTCTTCCGTCATTCCCGCGTTTGCGGGAAGTATCTACTCCGTCATTCCCGCGCAGGCGGGAATCCAGTGCGGTGACGAGATGCGTAAAACAATTTCGCATTACGCAGAATTCGCACAACCCAAAAACCTAGCTTACTGAGGCCTTGAGGTTCGCCTGCGATGATTCGCCGCGGCGGTTCTTTGCGTGATCGATGCGCGATTTCCACCAATCGAGCGTGTCTCGCACGGTTGTAGCGATGGGGACCCGGGGTCGCCAGGAGGTCTCCTCGGTGATCCGGCTGATGTCCGCGATCAAGTTGCGGCGAAAGCCAGGCTCCAGTTCGACAATCTCACGCTGCGCGCCGGCTTCGCTCAACAGCAGGTCCAGGATCTCGCCAGTTCGCTGACACGTTCCCGCGCCGATATTGTAGACGTGTCCCGATTGATCGTGCAGGGCGAGTTCTCGATACGCGGCCGCGGCATCCCGCCCATCGGTGATGTCGATCATTGTGTCACGGTTGAACACGCGAATGGGGGCGGGTCGATTGGCCGCCACCTGGCTGGCCCATTCCGCCAGCATCAATCGCGGCTCTTGCCCCGGCCCTGCGTGTTGAAAGCTGCGTGCGATGACAACGTCCAGCTTGTGCTCGGCCGCGGCGCTTCGCAACACACGCTCAGCCGCCAGCTTGGTCATGCCGTAGCCGCGAGATGGCTCCAGCAGCGACTCTTCATGAACGAAGGCTCCACACATTGGCCGCGCATATACATGGCCTGTGGAAGCGAAGACCAACCGCGGGGGCACTCTCAGGCCAGCAGCAAAGTCCGCGATGGTTCGCACGCCATCTACATTCACTTGCATGGCCAGCGCATTAGGCGTGACATGTCCGCAGTCCTTGGGGTTGGACAGCGCGGCGAAGTGAAAGATCACATCCGGCTGAAACTCGGCGATGATCTGCTGCGTTGGCTCGGGAATGCTTCCGCTAGTGGCATGACCGGAAAGGTCCCAGTCACACATGGAGTTGGCGAAAAGCGCCGCGCGATTGCCTGTTGCTTTGCCTTGGTTGCGACAAACTCCCAACACCTCATCGCCGCATTTGTGCAGATGCTCCGCAAGATGGGTTCCTAAGAAGCCTGTTATCCCTGTTATGACCGCACGCACAATTGATCCTTACGTCACAATTCTTTGCGTCACTATTGCTTACGCCGCTAATTCTTACGCAGTTGCTCGGCAACGATCAACGATTCAAGCAATCGCTCCACAATCTCAATCTGAAAAATCGAACCGCTGAAACTCGGTCTCGTTGGGCCGGCCAGGCGCGAGCAACAAGTACGGTTCTTCGCCCAGCACCATAATCAGCGAACCGTAAGTGCTGTCGTTACAAATGGGATCGCCGGGATGATCTTGCGAGGCAAGCGTTTCGCGCACGAGTTCCACGTTCATCTTGTTGGGATCGGTGAGCCGTTTTTCGAGTGACTCAAAGCGGTGGCTGACCGTGGCGGCGCCGCCTCCGGCCTTGGCCGCTTCAACGCGTGCGCGATAGGTATCGCGATAGTTCTCGTTGGCGACCGGGTGATTGGTGTGATACGTGTAGCCGCAGCCAGGAGTTGGCTCAAAGCGCGTGACCACATCTTGCGAACATTCCAGGCTCCAGGCTTCGCCATCTCCGCCGATGATGTAATTCTGCCCTGCCGCGTGCCGCACGGAGCGGGCGAACTCCACCGCGTCCGCGCGCGTGCGACAGTTCAGCATGCCGCGAACGACAAAGTCGACAGGCAGACCATTGGGGTCCGGCTGCAACTGTAACACCGTGTTGCACGCCACGGCGACTCCGTAGTTGTTGATTCCGTTGGCCGCAATGATGCCGGGGATGGTGAAGGCAAGAATCTCAAGCGGCTTGCCGTCTTGATCTTCGTCTTGCGGCGGCATCTTGATGTGCAGCAACGTCTGGTGTCCGTGCATGTACGCAGGCAAGTCAAGATTCTGAGCGACAATGGTCGGTTGATCGCCGCGGCGGTCCACGCCAATTGACGAGCAGTGATGATTGCCCAGGTCTCCACCCATCGCCCACATCTCATCGATGAGCTGATAGGCGAACATCGTCTCGAAGTCGACTTCCGCGCCCTCGGCGATACCGCGAACTTCTTCCACCATCTCCGGCTGCCAACGCTGAGCGGCTTCCAGAAAGTGGCTGTTCTGCAAGAACGTTGCGATGAACTCATCCGGCTCTTGCTTGAACTGCTGCTTGATCCAAGTTTTCCAGTGGCCCATCACTTCGCCGATTTCTTCGCGCAACTCTCGGCCATGGGTCAAGCCGCGCTCATGCGCGGTGCCTTCCAGGACGACGATGTGCAGCGTCGGCTCGGCTGTCGCTGTTGCCCCGTGCAGATTTGCCGCGTGCGATGCGCCAACGACTTCGCCAGCTTGCACGCTGGATGTTGTGAAGTGCGAAATCCAGAGTGCGACAACAAAACAACACAGACACAAACCGGTTGCGGTGATCGGTCGATAGCGCGACATCGCGTGATCCTCTCGCTAATGGCCAGGGGCATTGCGGTACAAGGGCCGAGTCAGAAAGACATCATAGCAAACGAAAGCGCTGCGCCCGAGGAGGGAGCGGCAATATCGGCGGTAAAGCCAGGTACCAATGAGGCGGCGCGCTAGAGACTAATCAGCAACCACGGCGTTGCTGGGAGCCTGATCGGCCTTGATCGCGGAGAGCAGATCTTTGCTGAGTTCCTGGATTCGCGAAGTGCCGTTAATCAAGGCGGCGGTCGCTTTCGGCTCTTGATTCGCCAACCGCGAACGGATCCGGTCCGCTTGCGTGGCGATGGAATCGACCACGGAACACAACGCTTCCAGCGGTTCGTACGAGGCCGCATTGCCGCCTTCGATCTTATTCCAGTTGCGATAGGCCCTGAGAATTGTGCCGCGACCTATGATTCCCACTGGCTGGCCGGCACGCAGAACAACAACGCGGCGAATTCCCGCTCGGCACAAGAAGGCGTGGACAGTCCTGATACGTGCGTTCTCCGGATAAGAAATCACGTTGCGGCTCATCGCCTCGGCGACAAGCATTTTCCAGCCGCCGCTGCGCGTCATCCGCGACATAACGTCCTTCTCGGAAACAATGCCGATGAGATTTCCGTTCTCCTCAACAACAGGCGCCGCGTTGATGCGAAATCGCAAGAACAGTTCGGCCGCGTCTTGCAAAGTTTCCTTCGGCGAGAGCATGGCCATGACCGAGGACATCACGTCGCCGGCCTTGAGATCCCAGAAGGGATCATCATGTGCCGACTGGCTGGAGAGTTGGTCCGCCTCCATGGCAATCACGTCATGATATTGCACAACACGATTTCGGCCTGTCTGCTTGGCCATCAGCAATGCTTCGCCCGCTTGCTGGATGAGTTCCCGATGGGTCGAGATGGAATCAAGCAATTCCGCAACGCCTATGCTTGCTGTGAAGCGGATCTCATTGCCTTTGAAGTCAATTGACGTCGCCTCGATGGCTTCGCGGACGCGTTCGGCCCAGCGATGCGCGCCCTCGGTGTCGGTCTCGGTCAGGAGCATGCAGAATTCTTCGCCACCGAAACGGCAACAGACATCGCATTGTCGCAACGCCTGCTTGATTACGGTTGCGATCTGCCGGAGCACGGCGTCGCCGGCGGCATGCCCATGCGTATCGTTGATCTGCTTGAAGAAGTCCGCATCGAGCACGGCACAGGCCAACTCCAAACCATGGCGTGCTGCGCGCTGGTATTCGCGTGCCGCTTCTCGCTCGAATTGCGCTCGTGTCGGCAAGCCAGTCAGGGGATCAGTATGAGCGGCATCCGTCAGGCGATCATAGATCTCATGCAGGCGAGTTCCTGAGTCCAGGCACGAAATAAGATCGGCAGGCGCAAACGGCTTTGGCAGAAACAGGTCCGCGCCAGCGCCAAGGCATTCGCTCAAGCGTTTCGGCGATGTATCCCCGCTGACGAGCGTGACGTGCGGAACTCGCTCGAACTCGACTCCGCGCAGCTTGCGGCAGAACTCAAGCCCATCCATGCCAGGCATGTTGATGTCAGAAACAACAAAGTGCGGCGAGAGCAACAGCGCCTGCTCAAATGCATCCATCGCATTGGCAAACGAGTGGATGAGCAGGTCCGTCTTTGCGAGGAACGATTCCATCAGCCGAAGTTGTTCTGGCTGGTCATCGACTAACAGCAAATGTCGTTGTGACGGTGTTTTGGTTTTCATTCCCCTGCTCCTTTGCGCCGCCTCTAGCACATGCAAATCTAGCTCGCAAGCTGCTTGCGCATTGGTGCAATCCGTGGCACGAATGTGTAGCCAACGGCTGTTTACGCACGGTGCAACGATAAGAAACGCGAGCCGGCCAAAGGCTAAAGGCTGCAGAACCGCTACTTCATCTGCTGTGCCGGTACGGGAAACTCCTGGCAGAGTTGCCGCACATCTTCGCGAATCGCGGCGATCTGCTTGTCATCGCCCGGAGCTTTCAGAGCCTGAACAATCCACGCGGCAACTTGCCGCATTTGCTCCGGACCCATTCCTCGCGTGGTAAGCGCTGGCGTCCCGATGCGAATGCCGCTGGGGTCAAGCGGCTTGCGCTGGTCAAAGGGAATCATGTTCTTGTTGACGGTAATGCCGCAGCGGTCGAGCGTTTCTTCCGCTTGTTGCCCGCTGAGGTCAAAGACCGTGACGTCCGCCAGCACCAAATGATTCTCAGTTCCACCTGAGGAGAGCCGCAGCCCTCCGGACATCAGCACTTCCGCCAAGGCTTGGGAGTTGTCCACAATCGCTTGAGCGTATTGCTTGAAATCTGGCTGCAAGGCTTCGCCGAAGCAGATTGCCTTGGCGGCAATCACGTGCATCAGCGGGCCACCTTGCGTTCCGGGGAAGATGTTGCGGTTGACGTCCTTCGCATACTCCTGCCGGCAAAGTATCAACCCCGCCCGCGGACCGCGCAGCGTCTTGTGCGTGGTGGTTGTTACGAAATCCGAAACCGGCACGGGACTGTTGTGCACACCGCCGGCAACCAGCCCCGCGTAGTGAGCCATATCGACAAAGAGCTTCGCGCCGACATCATCGGCAATCTCGCGGAAGCGGGCGTGCGGGATTTCTCGCGGATAGGCGGAAGCCCCCGCGACAATCAGCTTGGGCTTGTGCTCTTTCGCCAACGCGGCCACCTGATCGAAGTCGATGAGGTGCGTGTCCTTGGTCACTCCGTAATGCACGAAGTTGTAAAGCTTGCCGGAAATGTTGAGCTTCATCCCATGCGTGAGATGCCCGCCATGGGCGAGGTCCAGCCCGAGCACGGTATCGCCAGGTTGCACGGCCGAGACATACACGCCGAAATTTGCCTGACTGCCAGAGTGCGGCTGAACATTCGCATGCTCCGCACCAAAGAGTTGCTTCGCGCGATCAATCGCCAACTGCTCGACGACATCCACGTGTTCGCAGCCGCCGTAGTATCGCCGTCCGGGATAACCTTCGGCATACTTGTTGGTCAGCACACTTCCCACGGCTTGCTGCACCGCCGGCGAGGTGTAATTCTCACTGGCGATCATCTCAAGGCCTTCCTCCTGCCGCGTGATTTCATCGGCAATCGACTGCCAGACCGCGGGATCGTTCTCTTGTATGAAGTTGCGTGAGCTGATCATGGCCGAGTTAGGATTGCGTCGAGGTAGTGATTGCCGATTGATCCCCGCGGCCCATTCTCAATCCGCATCAGGCGTCCGTCAATCGGTGAGCTTGTCTCGGCGTTGCGTTTCGCGGAGAAGGCGACCGCACGTCCGTGCCACATCGCGCAGCATGGGTGGCCATGAACGCGTTCCCCACTTGCGCAGGGGCTGCCCATGCGCAAAGTGTGCCACTGGTAGCTCGCTACCAGTGCTCGTTGGTAAAGCTTGCCGTTATCTTTGCGCGATCTCAAGAGTGGATTCCCAAGCCAAATCGAGCGTAGCAAACACTGGAAGCGAGCTTTCGGTGGCACTCTTTCTTCCGAGCAACCATGTCGGCTAGTTCGTCTTTGGCTGTTCACGAGAACAAATTTCCCGGATCAAGAAGTGGCTGCTGATCCGGCAACAGCAAACAAAGCCGTCGGTCTAGGCCGCGGGCAAGCGGCGAGTGTGCTCGCGGGTGCGGCCTCACGGTTCCTAAGATGGCACCATGGTCATTGCGGGTTCTCGCGGCCTTTTGCGATTCCCGTCTTGACCGCGCTCCGGCATTTCTGCACGCTGCTATGCTATGATTTTCATGCCGTGGATTCTTATACTGTGGTTTTTGATGCCGTGGATTTTCACGCCATAGATTCTTTATGACGTGCCATTGATGCATGGTTCTGCGGGTTTTGAATAAGCGTCACCGACTCCTGACTCGTATCAATTGATCTTGTCGTGCCGAAGTACGATCTCGACCTGAATGAATTGACCGACGACGAACTGCTGGATTTGCGGTTTTGCGATCTCCCTGTCGGCATCAAGGGGACAATTCTGGAATCGCGGATCGAGCGATTGCATGACGAACTCGATGCGCGGGAGATTTCCTTTCGGCCTCATTGCTGGCTGGCCGATGAGTGGTATTCGCCTGATGGCGTGCCTGGCATCGCGATTCCGTTTTATCTGGCCCATCCTCGGCTGGTGCGCCTGGAACGCAAGCAAATGCTTGAGGTCGAAGGCGGGACTCACGATTGGTGCATGCGGATTCTCCGGCACGAGGCAGGGCATGCCTTGGATACTGCGTACCGGCTCCGGCGTCGTCGCAAATATCGAGATACCTTCGGCAGAGTTTCGCAGCCGTATCCGCGGTTCTATCGACCGAAGCCATACAGCAAGAAGTATGTGCTGCACTTGGGAATGTGGTATGCGCAAGCACATCCTGTCGAAGATTTCGCGGAGACCTTTGCGGTGTGGTTGAGACCTGGCTCGCGCTGGCGCTCGCAATACAAGTCATGGCCGGCCATGCGGAAGCTTGAGTTTGTTGACGAGCTGGTCGACTCGCTGCGTGACAAGAAGCCGCCGGTCAATTCCCGCGCGCATGTCGATCCCGTTCGCAAACTGCGAAAGACATTGAGGAAACACTACGAAGAGAAGCGGGAACATTACGGTTTGGACTATCCCAGCTTCTATGACCGTGATCTGCGCCGGCTGTTTTCTGATGATCCCAAACACGCCAAGAAAACTTCCGCTGGCACTTTCCTCAACCGCATTCGCAAGGATGTCCGCAAGTCCGTTGCCAAATGGACTGGCGAATACCAATACACCATTGATCAGGTGATTTCCGAGATGATTGTGCGGTGCCGGGAATTGAAGCTCAGGCTGGACGTCTCAGAAGCCGATGCCAAACGAGACGTCACATTGCTTGTCGCCGTGCAAACCATGAATTTTCTGCACCAAGGCCGTCATCGGGTAGCGTTATGAAACGACTGCGGATCATGGTCTTAGTCGCGGAGGATCATGTCCCCCCGGAAAGCCTGGAAGGCCATTCCGAACAGGAGATTGACGAGTGGAAGGCCGAATATGACGTCGTGACGACGTTGCGTGAGATGGGCCATGACGTCAAGCCAGTTGGCGTCTTTGATGACCTTTCCCCCATCCGCGAGATGATCCTGGAGTGGAAGCCGGACATCGCCTTCATGCTGCTGGAGGAGTTCCACGGCGTGGTGACTTATGACCACGCGGTCATCAGCTACTTGGAATTGATGCGCCAGCCGTACACCGGCTGCAATCCTCGCGGCTTATTGCTGACCAAAGACAAGGCCATCTCCAAGACAATTCTCACGTACCACCGCATCCCCACGCCGCGGTTTGCTGTCTTCCCCAAGGGGCGAAAGGTGCTCCGGCCCAAACGGTTGGAGTTTCCGCTGTTTGTGAAATCCGTGGTGGAAGATGCTTCGCTGGGGATCTCTCAGGCTTCCATTGTTCATGACGACGCCGCCCTGATTGAGCGGGTCAAGTTCGTGCATGAGTACACCAACTCTGATGCGCTCGTGGAACAATACATTGACGGCCGTGAGCTGTACGTGGGCGTGTTGGGGAATGATCGTCTGCAGTCATTTCCACCGTGGGAGATGGTGTTCGAGAAGATGCCGGAGAACATCGCGCGGATCGCCACACGTCGCGTAAAATGGAACCGCAAGTATCAGGAGAAGCACGGCATCACAACCAAAGCGGCCAAAGATCTGCAAGGGGAATTGGCCGCCAAGCTGGGCCGGCTGGCAAAGCGAATCTACCGCTCCTTGCACATGAGTGGCTACGCCCGCATGGATTTGCGTTTGACATCGGATGGCCGGTTGTTTGTGATCGAAGCTAACGCCAATCCGAATATCGAATACGGCGAAGATTTCGCCGAGTCGGCCGAGACTGCCGGGATCGAATACGAAACGCTGTTGCAGCGGATTCTCAGCTTGGGATTGCGTTACAAAGCGCCCTGGCAGGCGCGATTGCAGGACTGATCCAGCCTGCATCCAAGCGGAAACCGGGATAGACGGGAATCGGCAATCTGAATCTAATTGTCGGGCAACCTCAGCAATCCGCCCGAGGTGTTGCTTCCAGCTGACCGATCTTCGGAACCAAACAACGTGCAACAAACCGCACAACGCGAGCTGACAGCTTACGAACAGACGATCCGTGATTTGTCAGACCGGCTCGTTGAAGCCCAGCGTCCCATCCGCATTCTTGATGCGATCAAGTGGGATGATGAGGTCCAGCGTGAGTTCTTCGCCCGCGGCGGCAAAGAACAACCCAAGGTCTCGCCGGAGTTCTATCAAAACCGGCCATTGAGCTTTGATCCGGAAGCCAAGCGGCGTGAAATCCATGAACTGGAACGTGACGTTGTCGCACAGCTTGGCCAGTTCAACGTCGTGGGCAATACGCTGCGGCGAATGTGCCAGGAATATCAGCTTGTCGTTCGGATGTTGGAGTGCCGCGGCACGCCGGAGTTCTCAGATCTTTCGCAAGAGCTCTACGGCAGCGCGAACGATGTCTTCCATGCTGGCGACCCGCGGCTGGTCGATCTTGGCGAAATGATGGGGGCAGCGCTGGCCAACATTCAAGACAGCAACGCTCTGCCTGATGAAGAAAAGTCGATCGACGCGGCCACTGCCGTTGAGATCTTGCAAGAGCGGCTTTCGCGCGTGTTCTGTCACGACAACGAAACCGTTCGCGTGATGATTTCAGATGGCATTGTGGCCGACGCCGCGGCAGGCACGGACTATATCAAGATCCGCAATGATGCTCGCTTCAGTCAGCGCGAGTTGCATCTGTTGGAAGTTCACGAAGGCTGGGTGCATGTCGGCACAACCCTCAACGGCATGCGGCAACCGGTCTGCACGTTTCTGAGCAAAGGTCCACCGTCATCCACCGTAACGCAAGAGGGGCTGGCCCTGCTGATGGAGATTGTTGCCTTTGCGAGCTATCCGCAACGGGTTCGCAAGGTGACTAACCGCATCCGCGCCGTGGCGATGGCCGAAAGCGACGCGACATTCCGTGACGTCTATCAATTCTTCCTGGAGCAAGGCTACAGCGAGAACGAAAGCTACCTGAACTCCAGCCGTGTCTTTCGCGGTAGTTTGCCGGACAGTGGACCGTTCACCAAGGACGTGTCGTACTCCAAAGGCTTTGTCCTCGTTTACAACTTTGTGCAGTTGGCTGTCCGCAAGGGTTTGTTGCAACGGATCCCGCTGCTGTTTGCCGGCAAAGTGACACTTGAGGATATGCGCGTGATGTCACAGTTGCTGGACGAAGGACTGATCGAAGCTCCCCGCTATTTGCCGCCGCAGTTTCGAGACCTGCAAGGCCTGACCGCCTGGATGTGCTACTCCAACTTTCTCAATCAGCTGAATCTCAAGCAGATTGAAGCGGACTACGCCGGCATTTTGTAGGGCCGGCAGCAATCAGCCAGGTTCGGAAGTCGGCGGTTCTGACTCCAAAACTTTCAGCAGGTCTGAGATGGCCGCCACTTTCGCCAATGACGCTGACGGCGTGGTGTCCCACACCACATGCTGAACATCTTCCGGCACGCTCTGCAGCAGTCGGGCAAGCTCGTCGTCGTCATCCAACTCCATGAGTTGAAGTTTCTCTTCTTGCTCCACTCCATCAACGTAGTGTTCGGCCAGTTCGCGAGATGTGAACAGCAACAGGCATTCGCGACCTTCGATATCGATGCAGACGAGGAACAACTCGCCCTCAACGCGCACCACATACACCGGATAGCGCCAGCGATGAATGAGCGGTTCTTCCACGACGAAATGGTCCCTGTTACGAATTCTCTCTTGGTGCGAGCCGCTACGCAGCTTTATTGCTCGATTTCACTTCGCAATGCGTTTTGTGATATCTCATCGCCGTGATATCTCAACACTATGAAACTTCGACACGGCGGCCCTGAATGGACAACGCGCCGGCAGCGAAGAGTTTCAACGCCTCAGGATACGCCTTGCATTCGGTTGCGAACACCCGCTCGGCCAAGGATTCCGCCGTGTCATCCGCATGCACTGGCACGCATGCTTGCAAAATGACAGGCCCGTGATCGTATTGGTTATCAACAAAATGGACCGTGCAGCCGCTGATCTTGCAGCCGTAGTCCAAGACGGCCTGATGAACCTTTTGGCCGTAGTAGCCCTGTCCACAAAATGATGGAATGAGCGCGGGGTGGATGTTCACAACTCGCCCCGCAAAGTCAGGCGGGATTTGCACGAGCTTGAGAAACCCGCCCATCACCACAAGGTGAGATCCCGCTGCGCGGCATTGCTGAAAGATCGCTTCGCTGAAATCGTGAGTGCCGGCAAACTCTCGCCGCTGGCAAACGGCACTCGGGATACCAGCGGCTTGGGCAATCTCCAACCCTCTTGCGTTCGGATTGCTGGAGACAACCAGGTCAACGGCGGCGTCCAGTTCTCCGGCTTGAATCTTCTCCAAGAGATTGCGAAGAGTCGTTCCTCCGCCCGAGATCAACACGGTGATTCGCAAAGGCGAAAGCGGAAAGTTCAACTCCATGCGTCTGAATCAACTCTGCAATGAACCGCCGAAATCAAAACCTGGAACCTGCGCGACTAGGGAAACACAGGCTTGGGGAAACACAGGCTTGCCCGCCAGCGGAATCTCGCCAGCCCGAATTTATGTGTTCCTAACAGAGTCTTAACGTGATTCGCGACATTGGAAAAGGCGTGTGCTGACTCGATTCGCCTTTTCGCCATCGTACTCAAGGGTATTTGGATGCATTCTGCACAATCGCTCGCTCCAGGCAACAAGCGTTCCGCGGCTGCGTTGGTTCGAAGTTGGCCTCGTCCCGTTTGCCTGCTGCTGGCCGTCTCGGCACTGGCTTTGTTTGGGGAAGTTGCCCAAGCGCAGCTGACCGCCAAGAGGACTTGGACGAACAACCAGGGCAAATCCGAGGAGACCGAGTTTCAAAAACTCCTGCCAGGCGGCGTCGCCGTCTTCAAAGCAAAATCGGCCCGACCCATTCAAGTTCCGCTAACTCAGTTGGCCGCTGAAGACCAGGAAATCGCCAAGTTGCTGTTCCTGGCCCAGCAAACAGATGTGACCGAAGACGAGACCCTGCCGATGGTCAGTCCCTTTGGCCAACTCACGTGGGAAGATACGCCTGGCGATGTGCTCACCAAACTCCATGCTGATGGCTACGAGCGAATCACGGCCAGGATCAAGAAGAACGTCGGCCGCGACGAATATGATGTGCCGATCATCAACGTGCAGCAGAACAATGACGATGTGGCCAATGCCGACGATCAAGCTGTGGATATCGATACAGCCAAAGCCGACGACGGCAGTGATAACAGCGACCACCGCGACAAAGACAACAAACAAGACGAACAACCGCCCCAGATGACGTTATCCATGATCCCGCTGGATGCGGCCGTGATGCTGGTTGGCGTCAAACCGGCTGTGTTGGCCAGCGATTGGACCGTGATCATCGAGGCCGGTCCCGTCTGGATCGAAGGATCGCAATGTAACTTGATCGCTACGTTTGAATCGAACTACGCATTGCTTGTCGATCAGAAGAATTTGCTGGAGAAAGTTTCTTTGCCGGATGACGGCGCGGCGGTTGGGCCCAAGGAGTGCGTGCTTCCTTGCTTTCTCTCAACCGTCACAATCGAATACGCGCCGGAGACCATCGGGATCGATTCCGGCTTCGCTACCTCGTCGGTCAAGTCTCTTCACAGCGTGCTGATGGAGAAATACCGACCGCTGATGGAAACCAACCTGCGCCTGGCAGGCGTGCTTTCGGCAAACTTCGGCGACCGGCCGGATCAGATCTTCGGACGCGCTGGCCAACTGCTGCAATTGGCCGATTCACTCCCCAGCGGTCAGAATCGAGCGAATCTTCAGCCGGTCTTTTCCGGATCAGAAAACGGCTTCCGCATGGAGTTGACCGATGCCGCGGGGCATTCGATAGCAACATCGGTTGGCCGCATTCAAGGCACCCGTAGCGGCCTGACCATTCGCTACAACGTTGGGGATGCGGTCCGCTCGACGCTCAAGAAGAAAGCTGACGAAGCGGACTTCCGCACTTCCGGCAGCGGCAAGAACCGAGCACGTGACATTTAGTATGACGCTAATGTACGCAGCATCGGGTGCCCCAGACGCACCTGCGTCTGGGTGCCGCAGGCACAAGAGGATTGGTGAGGTTGACGAAGCAAGAGATGGCTGTCAGCTCTCTTGTGCGATGCTTGGCTGATATCCGTCTACGTCAACTCATGACCTCTTGTCGCTGCGCGACACAGACGCGGGAGCGTCTGTGCTACCCAGGAAGATGACGCGGATATCTATGGCAGAATGCCTTGCCAGGAGCAGTGACATTAGCCCGCAGTCGCCCTGTTGGCCTCCTGCGTTGCTTCGCTTGTAGCATTTGACTCAGCCAACTCGCGGCACACTCCGGCAATGCCGGCAACATCTAGCCGCAAATCGGCCAGCAACTCCGGCCGGTCACCATGCTCAATAAATTGATCCGGAATGCCCAGCCGTTTGACGTGGCTGGCCGCCACTCCGGCATCCGCCGCGGCTTCCAAAACGGCGCTGCCAAAACCGCCGTGCAATGCGCCTTCTTCGACAGTGACAACAAAAGGCGTGGATTGCAGCGCGTCCAGAATCGTCTCGGTATCAAGCGGCTTTGCGAAGCGGGCGTTAATCACACGGACATTCAATCCGTCCGCTTCCAACTCTTTGGCCGCCGCAACGGCTGATGGCATCAACGTCCCAAAGGCAATGATCGCGCCATCGTTCCCCTCCCGGACAACCTCAGCTTTGCCAAGCTTGATCGGTTTGACGGATCGCGCGACTTCCTCGGCGGAGGTCTTCGGGTATCGAATGGAAACCGGCGTGTCATGCTGCTGCGCGAATTCCAACATCAGCGGCAGGTCAAAAGTGTCGCCGGGAGCCATGACCACCATGTTCGGGAAGACACGCATATAGCCGACATCGAACATGCCGTGATGCGTGGGGCCGTCCGGTCCGGTCAAGCCCGCTCGATCCAGCATGAACGTGACCGGCAGGTTTTGCAGAGCCACTTCCTGGAAGATTTGATCGTAGCTTCTTTGCAGGAACGTGCTGTAGATCGCCACGATTGGCCGCATTCCGGCTTTCGCCTGACCGGCGGCAAACGCCACCGCAAATGATTCGCAAATGCCAGTATCGAAGAACCGCTTGGGAACCGTATCGCGCACAGCCTCCAAATTGTTACCTTGGCACATGGCGGCCGTGAGGACGGTCGCCTTTTCATTGCGTTCCAGGTGATCGAGGATCGCGGAGCTGGCCACGTTGGTATAGGCCAGCGATTTGCTCTTCTTGATCGCGACGACGTTTTCGTTCTCGCGCTCAAATGGGGCCGGAGTGTGGAAGAACACAGGATCTTCCGCGGCAGGCTGGAAGCCGTGTCCTTTTTCCGTCAGCACGTGCAACAACACCGGACCATCAACATCTTTGACCTTGCGCAGCGTCTTGCGCAACGTCGTGATGCTGTGGCCGTCAATTGGGCCAAAGTACTTGAAGCCCAACTCTTCAAACAACATGCCGCCGTGGACGCCGGCTTTGATTGCTTCCTTCATTTGCCAGACGAAGCGCTCCGCCTGATCCCCTATGACTGGCACGTTCTTCAAGATCCGCGAGACCTCATCCTTGAATCCGCGGTAGTACGGATTCATTCGCAGGCGATCCAGATAACTAGCCAGACCGCCAACCCGCGGACAGATGGACATCTCGTTGTCGTTGAGAACGACCAGCAGTTTGCTGCGCATGCCGGCGGCATTATTGAACGCTTCGAACACAATCCCGCTAGGAAACGCGCCGTCGCCAATCACCGCCACCGCGTGACGGTCCGCTTCGCCTTGCAGGATATCACCGGCGTGCAAGCCCATGACCGTCGCCACACTGCAGCCGGCGTGCCCTGTCATGAACAAGTCGTATTCGCTCTCTTTGGGGTTGGGGTAACCCATCAATCCGCCGCGCGTACGAATTGTGGGAAACTCCTCGTAGCGGCCGGTGATCAGTTTCTGGGGATAGATCTGATGGCCGGTGTCCCAAATCAGGCGATCCGTCCGGAAATCAAATTCCGTGTGCAGCGCCAGGCAAAGTTCGATAACTCCCAGGTTGGATGCAAAGTGCGCGGTCCGCTTGCTGACCAGGTTGCAAAGGACATCGCGCATCTCGCCTGCCAACTCCGCCAACTTCTTGTTGGAGAGTCCCCGCAAGTCTAATGGGGATTCAATCTGCGAGAGAAGACGATCCATCAATGGTCCCTTTCCAAGACAGCTTTGGCCAGCGCTTCCAAGCGAGGGGGATATTCTAACTGCCGCAACTGGTTGCAGGCGTCATTGATCCAAGTTTCCGCGCGACGACGACTCTCTTCCTCACCCAACAACCCGGGATAAGTCAACTTCCCACGCTGTGAGTCCTTGCCGACGCGCTTACCCACTTTAGCCTCTTTGCCATGAACATCCAACAGATCATCAGTAATCTGGAATGCCAACCCCAGTGCAAACCCATACTGCTCCAAGGCGTCAATCTGCTTGTCAGGAGCCTGGGCAATCATCGCGCCAAGCTTTGCGGAAACGGCAAACATGGCGGCCGTTTTACGCGCATGGATGGCTTCGAGTTGTTCGGCCGTATGAGCTCCCAGCTTCTCCGCCGCAAGGTCATCAACTTGCCCTCCAACGAGAGCTTCCGGACCAGCGGTGAGCGCGAGTGTCGCCGTGCAGCGTGCCGCAACTTCTTCCGGTTGCACCTGCGCGACTGTTTGAAAGGCCAGCGCCAACAGCGCATCGCCAGCCAGAATGGCTTGTGCTTCGCCGAACACACGATGGCTCGTCGGCATTCCGCGCCGCAAGTCGTCATCGTCCATCGCCGGCAAGTCATCATGGATCAGAGAGTAAGTGTGAATCATCTCCACGGCACAAGCGGCCGGCAGCGCGGATGATATCGCTCCACCGCAAGCTTCCGTGGCCAGCAGCGTCATCGCAGGGCGTAGCCGTTTGCCGGGAGCCAACAAGCTATAGCGAATGGCCTTCTTAAGCTCGGCCGGACAGTTCCTGCCCAACGCTTGCGGCTCTTCCGGGAAATCCGTCAGCCGATCCAACTCCGCATCAACCAGGTCGCGACAAATGCCCAACGCCTCGGTGGCGACAATGTCCTTCGGCAATTGGCCGTTAGGTAAGAGATCGTCGCGTAATTGCACGGCGCGGCTTGAAGGCGCAGTTACGTCCGCGAGTTCGTGTTGATCGTTGGAGTCGTGCATGGATGCCGATAGTGGATGTTGCGCGTTGTGTTGCGCCAAAAGCTGCTCTCAAAACAAACCCGGCTCTCGGCCGCCGCGAAAATCGTCAATGTCTGATTGGTCTGGCAGATCTGCTGCGCTTACGTCAGAGTCCTCATCCAAATCGGAGTTGTCGTCATTGCGTGCAGCGTCTCCAGAGTCACTTTCGAAAGCCTCATTCAAATCATCATCATCATCAAAATCACGCCGCGAGGCCGCCTTGTTCCCGTCGCGCTTCTGCCCGGTTTGTGCTTCATCGTAGGGGCGAGTCACCGCCCGACCGCTTGCGTCCACGCGAGTCAGCACTTCGATTTTCTGCTCAGCCTTTTCCAACAATTGCTGGCATTGCTTCAATCGCTTTACGCCCAATTCATAGCGTTCCAAGGCTTCGGCCAAGCCAAGTTCGCCGTTTTCCAAGTCATGGACCACGGCTTCCAGCTCGGCCAAGGCTTGCTCAAAGCTGGCAGATGATTTCTCGGCTTTGCTCTGCTTTTTCTTAGCCAATTTTGCGTCCTTAACGCGGGATGAGCACCACACGTTGGCGCTCCTCAGCACGAAACGCCAGGGACTCCTGACCGTGCGGCCCACTTCCTATCTAACCGAACACAATTTCAAAACACAACGGGCCGAATCTCCAAATCCGCGAATCGCGACGGGAAAAGATTGCCAGGATTGCCCTTGCCTGCGCATTTGTCCGCAAGATACGAATGTGCCGGGCCGTCAGGGCTCCCCCACAACTGTCTGCTGTGGACAATTCCAGCAGCAACAATTCCCTCAGCAATGGGGCGCATGGCACAGGTAAACTGCTACAATACCCACGCGGATGCCGGGCTTAATCTGCGCGGCTTCAAATTCGTCATTGTCTTGTCTTTGATCCCCATCTTTGACTGAGTTGTACAGGTCTCAACGGATGTTCTTACTCGCTCAAGCAGACAACGCACCCGACTGGACACAGATCGCCATGATCGTGGGGCTGGTGGTCGTGTTGATCATCGGCATCATCTTCCTGGCAATCTTTGCGCGATACTTCAAGCTTTGGATTCAAAGCGTCACCACCGGCGCTGGTATCGGCATCTTTGACTTGTTGGGAATGACTTTCCGCAAGGTCAACCCATCAATCATTGTCCGCGGAAAGATCATGGCCGTCCAAGCCGGACTCCGCGAGAACTCCGGCATCATGAGCAAATCTTTGGAAGCCCATTACCTGGCCGGGGGAAATGTGCCTTTGGTTATTCGGGCGATGATCGCGGCCAGCAAAGCCAAGATTGTTGAACTCGATTACAAACTGGCCACCGCGATTGATCTTGCCGGACGTAACGTTCTGGAAGCCGTGCAAACAAGCGTGTATCCCAAGGTCATCGATTGCCCTGCCCGCGGTTTGGCGCGCGAAACTTTGGATGCCGTCGCCAAAGATGGCATTCAGCTCAAGGTCAAAGCTCGCGTGACTGTGCGGGCGAACATTCATCAGTTGATTGGTGGAGCCACGGAAGAGACGATCATCGCCCGCGTTGGCGAAGGTATCGTCAGCGCGATTGGTTCCTCGACCACACATGCCGAAGTCCTGGAAAACCCGGACCGCATTTCCAAGGCCGTGTTGGCTCGCAAGCTGGACCGGCAAACAGCCTACGAGATTGTCTCGATTGACATTGCAGATATTGATGTTGGTTCCAATATCGGGGCTCGCCTTCAAGCCGATAAAGCCGAGGCTGATACGCGTGTGGCTCGGGCCGCCGCTGAAGGCAAACGAGCCATGGCTGTCGCTCAAGAGCAGGAAATGATTGCCCAGATTGAGGAAAGTCGGGCCAAAGTGACCGCCGCCGAGGCCGAAGTTCCCAAGGCCATTTCCGAAGCTTTCCGCTCAGGGCGACTGGGAATCCTGGATTACTATCGACTCAGGAACGTTCAGGCCGATACTGACATGCGGAAGGCCATTGCGACGAGCAGTTCCAAGAACTAGTCCCAGAACATAGCCAGCAACCAAACAGAGTTCATGCTGCGATTCCTCGAAATTCCGTTAGCGCTTGATGCCGGTACTCTCGGCACGATTGTGGTAATGGTCATTTCGTTCATCGTCTGGGCCGTGAATCAGGCCACAAGCAAAGCCAAGGAAGAGGATCAGAAGAAGCGCCAGGCTCAGGCCCTGGCCCGGCAGCGCGCGCGTCAGCAACAGCAGATGCAGCAACGCCAACAGCAGGGTCAACAAGGTGGCCGTCCGCAACCGCGCGCATCTCAAGAGGCGGAAGTTGACGCCTTCCTCCGCTCAGCCGCGCAACAGCGGCAAGATCCCGCCGCGCAGCGGCCGCCCAGTTTGATTCCCGCTGCCCAGCGTCCGCCGCAACCTGCCAGGCCGGCTCAACGCCCCCCGCAGCGAGTGCAACAAAGCCAGCAACGTCCACCTCAACCGCGCCGCGCTGCGCCGCCACCGCAACGCCAAATGGGGAATCGTGCCGCCGCGCTTTATGACGGGTTGGAAACGGCTGACTTTGGCTCATCCGCTGCTGCCATGGGGCACTTGGAGGGGCATGAGCACGATATCGAAGAACATGTCCATGAAGTCTTCGATCACGATATCAGCAAGCTGGATGACAATCTGGCCGCGCGAGATCTCGATACCTTTGGCGATACCAGCCTGCTCGATACCGATTTGCATCCGCGCCAGGCCGCCGCGACGCAATCGGCTGCCCAATCCGGCATCGAGGCGAACATCGTTGAGATGTTTCGCAATCCGGCCAACATTCGCAACGCCGTGGTGATGCAAGAGATTCTTCGCCGCCCTTCGTTCTAAGTGCGAATGCTGGTGGCAGAACCTGATCGCAAAGCGTATTTGCGGACCATTTCGCGGCATCACAACGTTCCGCAGTCATCTTCAAGATTCGCACAATCGCATGAACCCCGTACAGCCAGGCAAGACACGGATCGGATGGATTGGGGCCGGAGTCATGGGCGCTTCCATGTGCGGCCACCTGATTGACGCCGGCTTTTCCGCCACCGTTCACAATCGCACCAAGTCCAAAGCTGAAGGGCTGATCGCCAAAGGCGCAACCTGGGCGAATACGCCGCGCGAAGTCGCCGAGGCTTCCGATGTCATCTTCACCATCGTCGGCTTTCCGCACGATGTGCATGAAGTCATCCTGGGCGAAAACGGCGCGCTGGCTGGTTGCAAATCCGGCAACGTGATTGTCGACATGACCACCAGCAAACCGTCGCTGGCCGTGGAGATTGCCGCAGCCGCCAAGGCCGTTGGCGTGCACTCCGTGGATGCCCCCGTCTCCGGCGGTGACGTCGGCGCCAAGGAAGCCCGACTCTCCATCATGATTGGCGGTGAGAAGGAAGTTGTCGATGCGCTCAACCCATGTTGGCAGGCGATGGGCAAGACCATCGTTCATCAAGGACCAGCCGGTGCCGGGCAGCACACAAAGATGGTCAATCAGACGTTGATTGGCACCTGCATGATTGGCGTCTGCGAGGCTTTGCTCTACGGCTACAAGGCAGGGCTTGATCTTGAGACCGTGCTCCAGTCCGTGGCGTCCGGCGCCGCGGGAAGTTGGTCGCTCTCCAATTACGGACCGCGGATCATCAAAGGCGATTTCGCGCCGGGCTTCTACGTTGAACACTTCATCAAGGACATGGGCATTGTCCTGGAAGAAGCCCGACGGATGGAGCTTTCGCTGCCGGGCCTTGCCTTGGCGCAACAGTTGTACATCGCCCTGGCCGCGCAAGGACACGCCCGCAGCGGCACGCAAGCGTTGCAACTCGCGTTGGCACAAATCTCCAACGTTGATTGGAAGTAGCCAGCAGTCGCTTGTGCGTATTCGCCGTCTTGCTCCCTTCAGACGCTACCTATCATGGCTGAAACTCAGCGAGCCAAAGTCTTGCTATTCACCGACGGCGCCTGCAGCGGCAACCCCGGACCGGGCGGTTGGGCGTTTATTCTCCGTGATGAGAAGTCCGGCAAAGAATTGGAAGAATCCGGCGGTGAACGGCAGACCACAAACAACCGCATGGAACTTCAGGCCGTGATTGAAGGTCTAAGCCGGCTGAAGAAGGTGGCCGACGTCAAGCTTTACACGGACAGCGTCTATGTCGGCAAAGGGCTGAAGGAATGGATGTCGGGCTGGAAGCGCAACGGCTGGAAGCGAAAAGAGCGGAAGAAACTCGTCGAGATCAAGAACGTTGAGCTCTGGCAAGCTCTCGACGAACTCGCGCAAAAGCACAACATCGAATACCACCGCGTCGCCGGGCACAGCGGCCACCCGGAAAACGAACGCTGCGACCTGTTGGCAGTGGAAGCGTGTCAGCGGATCAAGGATGAGATGTAGTTAGTTATCCGGTGACTCCATAACTTTGTCGTAGCGGCGTTGCATTTCTTCCGGGGACACATCTTCAATGTTGTGTCCTATCATCCATCGATGGCCGAAGGGGTCGCGAAGGATACCGGACCGCTCACCATAGAATTGGTCCTTGGGTTCCCTTTCCACCCTGGCTCCAAACTTTGTTGCAGTGGCCATGACCTCGTCCGTGTTGTCAACGTGAATGTGAATTGTGGAAGAGACGGCCTCATCAGGATTTGGCCCCTTCACTCCGTATTCGGGAAACTCGTCGGATAGCATCAGCACGGTTCCGTTGAAATCGAGTTCCGCATGCCCGATGCGACCGTCCGGGTCGGTGAGTCGCAGTTTCTCTTCGGCGCCAAAAGCCTGCTTGTAGAAGTCGATAGCTTTCTTGGCATCATTGACACACAGGTAAGCAAACAGTTCGTGAACGGCCATGGTGGATCCTTTTCGATTGATGTCACATTGTTATTCGCGCGACTTAAGAAAATCGGTCAGCAACTTGTCCAACTCCTCTGGTTGGTCGTCCATGATGAACACTCGCGCGTCGTCGATCCTCTTTAGCGTGATTGATTCGTTGGCTGCGAAATCGCCATCCCAGTTGTCGACACAGGCCGTCTTGAGGTAGTTCTGGCCTGGTGGTGCCCAATGATCTTTGTCAAAGCCGGGCTTGATGACCAAAGTTGGTACTTTGATTTGATCGAGTTCGAGCGTGATGTCTTGAGCCCAGGATTCACAAAGGTAGCGAATCCAGACAGGCATCGGGGCATTCGCGGCTTGCCGCCAAAGCTGCAAAGCGCGAACCGGATGACGCGCGTAATCTCCCGGCAGGAAGTTGTTATCGTCCCAAGTGTCGCGCGTGACGGTTTTGAACCACTGCGGCGCCAACTGCGAATCAATGAACTTGACGCTTTCTTCGAGGGATGTCGCAGGAAATGGAGACTTGGGAACGCCGCTGATCACAACCACTCCGCCCACAAGATGTGGATAGTCCAGGGCGAGCCGCAGACCAACCTGCGTCGCCACATACCAATGAACAACGATAGTAGGGCGTTTCAGGTCTTCTGCCTGGATCAATTCCACAACGGCATCAACCGCTCCGTTTGTCCAAGTCTGTTCGGCGTAACTTGTTCCCGCTTCGGGCATTGGCGGCGCTGCCGTTCCGCCAAACCCTGGCAGCGTAACCAGGAACATGCGAAATTCGTCTTTTCGTGGCTCGACCATGCTCTTGAACACATTCCCGCCAAAGCCGGCTCCGGCGATCAAGATCATAGTGCGCTTCCCAGTGCCCACTTCTTCAACGGCATCAAGCGTGCCAGGTTGGCAGGTTTCGTACCCTGCGGCATGGACCAGATTGTTGAGGTTTGGATCCTGATCCATCTGGCGAATTTGCGCGCGCAAAGGAACAGTCATGAATAAGACCAGGCAAACCACAGTTGCAAATCGAATCATCTTGAACCCTTAGGACGGTTCACGCGCCGGACATGCGGTGCGCATTGCATGAAGTATCAGAGACGCATTGCTAAAACGATTGAGTTAACCAGCGTTTGAGCCGTCAGCTTTCAGCGGCTTCGCGGTGTTGGGAAACCATGGGTTCTCGACTAAGCCGATGACGTTTCCGAACGGATCAACCAGCGTGGCAACCTTGACGCCCACTTCGAGTACGTCAGTCCGCACGGTCGCCCCCAGTTCCTTCAAACGTTCGATCGCTTTTGCGATGTCCTCGACTCCCCAATAGGCAACGGCCATATGTTCGGACGGCTTTGGTGGATTGCCACCGGGGATCAGGCCCAATTCGCTGCCCTCGACATTGAAACCCACGTAATACTCTTCCTTGAAATAGGGCCCAAATCCCAGTGCCTTCGTGTACCACTCAGTTGCCTGTTCCAAATCCGAAACGTAATAAACCACCGTGCGTGGCCCAAGGAAGATCGGCTTCTTTTCCTGTTGCTCGCCACCATCCTGGTGATGAGACCTGGTCTCGCTTCCCATAACCGAGAGCAGGATTAGTACAAGAACCGCCAGTAGTAAGGGAGCCTTTGGCATTTTGGATCTCCAGTTTCTGTTCAAAGCAAGCTTTTGCGACGCTGACCACAGCCTAGACCGGTAGTCGTTTCTCGTATTGGAAGAATGGAACCTCGGGGCTCGAACACAACGCACGATCGATAGCGCCGACATCGGACATTGATTCGATATTGCCGCTCCATTGTTGAAGCCGACGCCGATGGGTCTTGAACGAAATTGACCTACTGTGGTGTCAGAGTTCTCAGGCAATGCGAGGAACTGCGTTTCGCTTCGCGGTATTGCTGAGGGGTCATGCCAGACAAGCGGCGAAATTCTCGATTTAGGTGTGGCTGATCAGAGTAGCCTGCCTGAAGGGAGAGATTTGCGAGAGAAATGTTCGAGTCTTCCGCAAGCAAATGAACTGCTTCTTTGAATCTGAGAATACGAGCATATGTTTTTGGAGTCTGGCCGACGGCTTCTTTAAAGAGTGCGATGAACCTTCGGTGGCTGTAGCCGCTCTGTTTCACAGTGTTGCGAATGTCGGACGCCCCGGAAAAGTCCTTCAAGGCTTGGGCAATCGCCGGATGCATTCCCCGCACTCGGGACAAACGTTTCAAGAGCACATCCTCGGCAAGTCGCAGTTGCTCTTCGGCTGAAGGTGCCTCGGACAGCTGACTGACGATGTCCTCAACATTTGATTTATGCCAGATGTCGGCAAGATTCGTATGCCGGTCGGAGAGTTCCTCCGCCGGAGTGCCGAACAAGGAAAGCGATGCACCCGGTCTGAGCTCGATTCCCACGGTGTAAACCGTGGCAGGCGTCTCTCTCAAATAACAGGAAGCTCGCGAGCCACCAATAACGCAGCTATGGAGCGTCTGGAACAACTCCGTCTTGGCCGATGCGATTCGAATCGGTTGGTTGGTTACGCGAAACACCAACCGCATGTCACCGGTTGGTAAGACGCGCTCATAGGGTAGTGGAGATTGAACATCGTGATCGCGTCGCACGGCCCACAGCGACCTAACGAATGGTTGCAATTCCCGTCGTGGCTTCCTGGTTATCAGCATGGATGCCTTTCAACTACAAGATGCCTTTCAATGCCAGTCGAGCGCTCGCTTGCTGTGGACTTGCCCTTGGCGAATTTCCGACCGCCGAGGACGGCAACGCGCCCAACCAGCTTGAATGGGCACACACGATCTGCTCGACGAACGGACGGCTCTTTGTAGTCTAGCCTGAGGTGTCTATGGCATCTATCAAATCTATCAAGTAGACGGGAAGCGATCCGAATCAGATCGCGGCGGATGAGCGTTGGCGCGGATCCAGTTTTTCAAAGCAAGCTCTTGGCGAGGTTGACCTCAGCCTGGAACGATAGCGGTTTCTCGTATTGGAACGATGGAACCTTGCGGTTCGAACACACCGCACCATCGATAGCGTCGACATCGGACATCGAGGAATGCACACACGCTGGCACTCACGGGGTTTTGAATACGCTCTCGCCAAAACTGCGAACGCTCACATCTTGGGCGGCATAACCGCATTCGAAACCGTGTAATGGCGGTCACAATGAACGTGGGCTGGAGACGTCGATCAACTTTTGCTACCGTTCGCGTCCTACTTTTTGGGCGGGCGCGCAGGTACATGGCAGGAACTGGGGCGTGTCTCAAACTGCTAACATCAAGTCAAAGCCGCCTGCGCGCCGCAAATTTTCAAACGGCTTCGCCCTGTGGATGTTGTTTCTCTTGCTGGCATTCGCAACCAGCGGGTGTGCTCAACGACGCAACTATACGTTTCGTGTTGTTGATGCAGAGACTCAACAGCCCATCCCCGGTGCGCAAGTCTCCGAAATGTCGACGGTCTATTCCCTCCAGCCAGGAGCGGGCGCGCCAATTATCGTTTTGATGCCATGGCCGCATCCGGTAGAAGATCAACAAGCAGACGACCAAGGGCTCGTCAGCTTTCCCGATGTTCCCGAAAGCCACTACTTCTGGGTCATGGCGGGAGATGACTACCATAAGAGTACGGTCCACAAGCTCGACTCTTCAATCTCGGTGGATACCACCGCCTGGGATGTGGAAATTTCGCCAACCCAATTTCCTGGCGACTTCGATGGCGTCATCACCGTGCCTCTGCAACTTACCGAACGCGCAAGAACCGCGCGGAATCTGGAGCAGTAACCTCTCAGCTCTGCGGCCAATCAAACGGCGATTGGCGCCAACCGAGCCACCGGCGCGCCACTACGGTGGGTGAAACAACGACGACGAATGCGAGCACACATCCTCCGCTCGGATGACAAGAAAGCCCCGGAAAAACGGGCAAATCCGCGCACAGGCGGTAGCGGGACAGGCTATTCCTCTACGGCACGCGCCGCGACTATTAGGCGTTCGCTTCGGCGGCCAATTCTTGTCGCAAGGCTTCCACCACCAGATCAATTGCTTCGCGCCCAATGTATGCAGGGCAGGAGACGCGGATCAGCCGCGAACCGTGGAAGTCGACAATCGGCACTTCCAGCTTGTGGTTTTCCAACAAGCGGCGTTGCAAGTCTTCGCAGTCGCCTGGCTGCAAGGGAACCGCCACCATTGATCCATACCAGCTGGAATCGTCCGGCGTTAACGGCGGCAAGCCGGTGAGTGCCGTGATCTGTTGGCGAGCGTAGCGTGCCGTGGCATGAGTTTCTTCGCGGAACTTCTGCAGTCCATAGCTTTCCATAAACTCAATCGCGGCGGCGATTGCAACCATCGCACTGGGATCGTGCGTGCCGAACCATTCGTACTCATCCCGCCAACTCGGCTCCGAGCCTGGGAAGGGATTGCCCCAACTTTGGATGGGCGGGGCAATGCAACTCCTGCGGTCACGGCGAACATGCAGAAATCCGGAGCCGAACGGCGCGCACAACCACTTGTGGCAACTGGCGGTGTAGAAATCACATTGCAAGCTGTCAATGTCCAAAGGCAGCGTTGCGATAGCATGCGGACCGTCAACGCAAACCGGGATTTCCCGTTCGCGAGCTCGGCGGCAGACTTCCGCGACGGGAAAGATCACCGCCGTAGGCGAAGTGATGTGGCTCACGACGATCAACTTCGTGCGCTCTGTCACGCCGGCGAAGAGTTGATCGACAAACGCTGCGACGGTTGTGAACGGGACAGGCAAGTCCTGCTGAACTACTTTTGCCGCGGCGCGTTTTGTTGCCCTCTGCCAGATGTTGTTGACCGCTCCATACTCATGGTTGTTGAGGAGCACTTCATCGCCGGCGGAAAGCGGGAAGCCGTTGGCGACGATGTTCATCGCATAGGTGGAATTCGGCACCAGGACGAGATCATCGCCAGCAGCGCCAACAAACTGGCCGAGTCTTGCTCGCGTATCGGCAAGTGCCGGGCCCATCTCGCGAACGAGAAACCGCATGGGCTGGCTTTCCAGTCTCCGTTGCACTTTCGCCCTGGCCGCTTCCACAACACGCGGCGAAGCCCCAAAGGCGCCGTGATTGAGATAGAGAATCTCCGGATCAAAGTCCCAGTGTTCGGCAGCGGAGGTGAGCGGGAAGTTCATAGATGAAGTCAAAATGGATTAGGACGCTGGGCAGGGCTGCCGACTTCTGATGCTATTGGTACCCTAACGTGTTGAGTCGCGAAAGGCGGCAAGCAGCGGTTGGGTTTCAAGCCAGTGCGAGCTGCGCTGTCATGGGTCGCGCAATCACTGGCAGCCCGCTACTCTCAACGTTCAAGTGACGTGACCAATTCAACGCACGATCTCGTTGGACAGCACATCCGCAATTTCTTCCGCACGCACGAAGTGACGGAACATCAATGGGTGCTGGGACCTGTCGCGGATGAACTCCCGGAATTGCGCGTGCTTTGCGTGGCGCCTGGGGATCGCACCGGCTTGTGGACGTATTGCTCACATGGGGCTCACGAGATTGCACATCCGAATTCCGGACGACTGGAGTTCTTTTTGACCTCGCCGACTGAGGACCTGCGCAACGTGGAACTTGTCTCGTTGACCGCCTGGTATCACAAGCAGCACTGTCTGGGAGTTGGGCACACGTTGCCAATTGGCGAGCCCTGGCAGCGAGGTTCGCTGTGCGACTCTTTGCTGGTCAGCACTCCTTATCCATTCGGCCCGGAGTTGGAGGTTTGCAACCTTCCGGACGGACATGTTCACATCCTCTGGTTGCTGCCCATCACGTCAGCGGAGCGCGAATTCAAGACGCAGCATGGACTGGAAGCGCTCGAGCAGAAGTTCGATGACGCGGAGTTGAAGTTCTGGGACGCCACGCGAGCTTCGGTCGTCGTTGAAGTTCTGGGACGCCACGCGAGCTTCGGTCGTCTAGCGGCTTTTCCAACTTCGTGCTCGCGCAAGCCAAAACGCCTGGGAAGTGATTCCCAGGCGCTTTAGCAGCACTCACGAGGAAAGAGAACCGGCGAGGGTTCCTGCCAGCTTTCACAGTGGGAAGGCCGGCCGTTGACGGTGGGAGGGCGACTCGCGGCGATCAAGTCGGCCGCACCGTCAATCTCGAACAACAATCACGAACAGACAACAGAGTTGCACAAACACAAAAGACACAGACACGAATCCGGCGAACACAATGACGGAGACAGAGGAACGAATACGTCGAACGGAGACTTTCATGGAAAGAGGGTTCTGATTGCTTTTCAAACGGTCATTCATTGGGGGGAAAGACCGATGGCGATTTTCGCGAAGCCGCGACTACTCAATCAGCACGGCAACCTGGTCATAAGCGGCCAGGCGGTTAGTGTAAGGTGACGCCGGGCCCAGACGGGGGAGACGGGGAAGCACGGCGGGTTTTTCGCCTGGCACCCGGCGTCGAGGCTTCAATCGCAGCGAGGCAATGGCAGCATCCGAAGTGGCGTGGCCATGTTGCGCCTTCATCTGCGCGAAGGGGGTTTTCTTGGTTGCCGCTTGCTTGGCGGCTTTGTCTTGCATGACTTCGTTCAACGGACCGCGCCGTTGCGAAGCTGGGGTTGGTTGCGAAGTTGAGGTCGAGCGAGCATCGCGTGCTTGCTCGTCCTCGGGGGAATCCGCCGCGGGGGGGGCAACGGGGCCCGGTTGACCCGGAGCCCCGTCACGTTCGGCGGCCTGCGTATTGAGTTCACCTTCGCCTTCAACAGGCAGTTCCGCACGCACGATGCGGACATCGCGAGGGGCATCGATACCCACTCGGACGGTGTTGCCTTTGACGCGGACGACGGTGATGGTGATATCGTTTCCGATTTGGATTTGCTCGTTGAGCTTGCGTGTTAAAACCAACATGGCGTTACTCCTTCGCCTTGAGAATTGTCGCTTGTCGCAGGATGGTATTTGCATGTGCCGTGCCAAGACGGAGTAGAAAAACGCGAGAGTTCGCAAATCATGCTACGGGAAGGAGTTGCGATTTTTGAAATTCTCGCAACATGGAAAACTCCACAAGAATCCTTACAATCCGCTACGTAGGCACGGTTTTTCTCAAGTCCAAGGCTCGCAACGACCGATCATCCCCCGCTTGCATGGTTTTGGCGTTGGGGCGCAGCGCTTGATTGCGTGTTCCGCATCGCGGAATCTTGCGTACCTGAGTTGCGCTAGATTTCGTCAGCCAGGCTGATTCCCGCGCGCAAACTGCGCGACCGAATATCAAAAAACATGGAGACCCAAACATGGGCACAATGAGCCGAGACAAGCAGATCAAAGACGCTGAGGAACTCTTTGGTGATCGGCTCAAGGAGGTTGGCTTTGCCGGCGGCTTATATTTTGGCCAGCATCTGAGCGACAAGTTGCTGCCGTATCCGGATATCGCTGCTGATTCATCGGTCAATCAGTTCGTGGCCGATACGCAAGCGTTCTGCCGTCAACATGTCGATCCGGTCAAGATCGACCGCGAAGAAGACATCCCGCAAAATGTCATCAGCGGACTTGGCGAACTTGGCGTCTTGGGGGCCTGCCTGCCAACGGAAGCCGGCGGCAAGGATCTTTCCCAAACGCACTATTGCCGCATCCTGGAAGTCCTTGGCGGGCACTGTGCCAGCACGGCGTTGTTCGTGAACGCCCATCACTCGATTGGTCCTCGCGCGATTGTGCTCTTTGGCACTGAAGACCAAAAGGTGAAGTACTTGCCGGATATGGCCGCCGGCCGGGCGATCAGCGCCTTCGCCCTGACGGAACCTCAAGCGGGAAGCGATGCCGGGAATGTGCAAACACAAGCGGTCCCCTCGCCTGACGGCAAAGGCTACATCCTCAACGGCGAGAAACGTTACATCACCAACGGCGCGATCTCGCAAGTGCTGACCGTGATGGCCCGCACGCCGGTTGAGGGTTCCAAAGAAACCAAGGTCACCGCGTTCATTGTCACACCGGACATGCCGGGATTCTCAGTGACGGAAGCTCGCATGCCCAAGTGCGGCGTCCGCGGCACGGCCACCGGTCGTCTGGCGTTCAAGGATATGTTTGTGCCCAAGGAAAACATCCTCGGCAAGATTGGTCGAGGACTGAAGGTCGCGCTCACCGTGTTGGACTATGGTCGGGTGACTTTCGGCGGAAGTTGCACCGGCGCGGCCAAGTTCTGCGTGCAAAAAGCAATTGAGCATGCCAACACCCGCGAACAGTTCGGCCAAACGCTCGGCGAGTTCGAACTCGTCAAAGACAAGTTGGCCTACATGGGCGCTTGTGCCTTTGCGATGGAATCTTGCACGTACCAGACCGCGGCGCTGATGGACTCCGGCGCGGATGACTACATGGTGGAAACCGCCATGCTGAAGGTCTTTGCCACGGAGTGCTTGTGGAAGATTGTCAACGACACCTTCCAAATCTACGGCGGCGCGGCGTACTTCAATGACCTTCCGTTTGAGCGAATGATGCGCGACGCCCGCATCAACATGATCGGCGAAGGCGCGAACGACGTGCTGCTGGCCTTTGTCGCCTTAGTGGGCATGCGCGACGTTGGCTTGGAACTGGAAGGCGTGCTCAAGTCATTCAAGAACCCCATCGGCAACTTCGGCCGCATTGGAGGTTTCGCCGCGCGTAAGTTGGGCTCGATGTTGTTGTCGCCGGATGTGCCTGTGCGAAACTCAGCGTTGGAGGACGAAGCCACGCGGTTGGGTCGCTTGATTGGCAAGTTTGGTGCGGCTGTGGAACGCCTGCTGCGTCGCCATCAGCTGGAAATCTTGGACATGCAGTACACGCAAGCGAGGATTGCCAACGTGGCGATTGAGCTATACGTCTCAGCCTGCGTACTCAATCGATTGGACTTCATGCTGTCTGACCCCAACGCAGGCTCGCATACCAATCGCTATGGCATGGCCTGCGGCAAGTACTATCTCAAAGCCGCGTCCGCTCGCATGCGTCGACATTTGTCTGACCTGTGGGACAACCTGGACGAGGAGACGACCGAGTTCGCCAACCTGATGCTGCGCCGCGATAAGACTTCCGTTGAGAGCAACGGACATTAATTCGCGCAGTCGAAAACTCGTGCGACTATCCAACGGCGACTATCCAACTCGACGCGATTCGATTTCGCCCATCGCGAACACTGGCGCGCCCGGAAAAGCGACCGAGGAATCGGTAACGCCCAGAACGATGCCGTCGTTTCGCGCGCGCAGTGTTTCCTGCAATCGGCCGAAGGCATTATAGACCTTGGCCAAAGGTTGTCCCGCGCGGACAAACGTTCCCGGACGAATGAGAAACCGCAGAACGCCGCTGGTGGAACTCAACGGCAGATGCGAGTAGCGCAACCGCTCTCCGGAAATTGTCTCCGGCAGCGGATATCGAAAGGGCTCGTTACTTGTTTCGATCATCCTGAGCATGACCAGGATGTTTTCGATGGCCCTTTTGCCCTGCTGCACGATGTTTTCATTGACGACAAACGACTCGCTCAATTCCAACGTCACGGCGGGAATCCCGGTTTCCAGCAAACTGTGCGAAAGCGAGCCCTGCAGCGGCTGCGGCTCGTGAACAACGGGGAAACCTGTCGCTTCCGCTATTTCCTGCAATCGCTGTCGCAAGTCCTTCGAGGCTTTCGCCGGCAGTGGATCGAGCACGGCGTAGGGAATCGAGCGGATCCAGTCGTTATGTAAGTCCAGCACAACATCCGGTTTTGTTTCCACGATGTTCTGGAAGATTCGCGCTGCGATCCGCTGCGCCAACGAACCCTCCGCGCTGCCTGGAAAGCAGCGGTTCAGGTCTTCCTTGCTGAAAGGGACATGCCGGGCGGCGGCCTCAAATCCCAACGGGTTCATCAAAGGAAAGGCGCAAACGCGTCCGCGCAATAAGGGAATTCGCTTCAACCACTTGAAGACTTCCTGCACAACCACAATGCCGCCGACCTCGTCACCATGACAGCAAGCGGTCAACCAAAGCGTCGGGCCCTTCCGCTCGCTGCAGGCTTCCATATAAGGGAGCCGGCGGCGGGAAAGATCCGACCCGCTCAGAATCTTCAAGAAGGAATAGTGAAACCGCGTGCCTTGCCGGTCGGTTTGCTCCTTTTCTGCCGCGCGCGACCGGCGTTTTTTTCTGTGCTCGGCCATGGGCTAAAGCGCCGACGCCGTGAGCTGGCCGTTGGTCTTCGCATGGCCGTTTGCTGCAAACCGGCCCTGGGCGGCCTCGATGATCAGCCGCAACAGATCCTCGTACCGCAAACCGGCGTACTCGGCCATGAAGTTCAGCTTGCCGTCCCAACACCAGCCCGGGTTTGGATTCACTTCCAGGAGTTTAATCGTTCCGGAAGCATCGGCGCGGAAATCAAACCGCGCATAGTCCCGGCAGCCCAATCGCTCAAAGAGCAATCCGGAGCTGTCATACAGCCGCCGTATGACGGATGTCTCAAGCTGAGCTTCGTGATACTTGATCTGTGACCAATATGGAGAGTCCGGCAGCCATTTGGATTCGTAGCCCAGGATGCGTGGCAGCTTTCCATCCAGCTCAGAGTAATCCACTTCCAGAACCGGCAAAAACTGAAAGCCTTGCCCTGGGTTACCGATGATTCCCACGCTGTATTCCGAACCAGTCAAGAACTCCTGGATCAACAGCGGCAAACCGGGAAACTCGTTTCGCAATTCCTCCAGGCGGTTCATCAGACTCCGCGGAGAATCCACGACGGACGCAGACGTGATCCCCACGCTGCTATCACCACAGTTGGGCTTGAGCAACGCGGGAAACACTGACGGCAACGTGGCCGAATGATCGTCCGGGTCGATGTACGTCTCCAGCGGCACGTCAATCGACATGCTTTCGGCAATCGCTCTGACGTGCGATTTGTTGTAGCACATGCCCAGCGTTGCGGGTCCGGCTCCGCTGTAGGGGATGCCGAACAACTCCAACATTGCCGGGACATGCAGTTCCTTGAAGGCGTCGTTGTTGAAGCCTTCGTCACAAAGGTTGAGCACAAACTGTGGTGGGTTCGCGCGGAGTTCACTCAACAGCGATGCATGATTGTCCAGGTAGCGGCAGTCGTAAGCTTCAAGCTTACCCAGGGCTTCCTTGAGCCGCGTGATCGTCACATGATCTTCCTCGTTGAACTGGCCATCACGCTTGCAGCTATCAGGCAGCCCAGGATCCCCCAGCAAGACGGTCACTTCTGGGAATAGCGGCCGGTTCTTCTTGGGACGATTGGGAAGTTGTGGCCGTTTGGCTGTGACAAACAATCGCCGAGCCATCATGCCCAAGTCTTGATTGCGATCGGATTGGGCTTCGATAACTTCGTGTTCGCGAACATGGGCAAAGTTGGCTTGCTCCAGCACGGCAAAGATCGCTTCCGGGGAGTAAAGCCGCTCGGCGTAAAACTGATCGACGATGACGCCGCGCTCCGCATGAATCACCACCTCGCGCGAGATCAACCGCGACTCGTCAGCAGACAGTGACCGCTCGCGGCAGACCAGGTGCTGCTGGTCAATCCACTCCCAGCTTCTGGGCACATAGTTTTGTCGCATCCACTCGCCGTTGGTGACATCCAAGGCAATGGTGCCGCCGGACCGCAGCGCGCGAGCAACGGCCTTTAGCACGGCCAGGTCGTCTTCCTCGCGGTCAAAGTAGCCGAAGGAGTTCCCCATCAAGGTGACGCAATCGAACCCGCCTTCTTTGACGCGAACCCGCCGGGCGTCCCCTTCACCAAAACTGATCGAGAGCCCTTGCTGCTTCGCACGACGGCGAGCCAGGCGAATCAGATACCGCGAGCGGTCGACCCCAGTGACGTTCACAAAACCGCGGCGCGCAAGTTCCAGGCAGTGCCGACCCTGGCCACAGCAAAGGTCCAAAATGCGGTCTTCGGTCTCCAGACCGGCCGCCTGAATCAGCAGGTCGACTTCGTGAGCCGTGTTGGCGTCGTTCTCGACGACGTCACCGTCGGTCTTTAAATAGACCGAGTTAAACAGCGTGCGCCACCATTCCTCGGGAAGGTGCCGTTCCAGGTCCGGAACTGGGCCCAAAGTGCGGGCTGCGTGGCGCGGGGCGGGCTTCTTGCTGGCTCTGTGAGAGAGCGTTTCGGTTCCGCCAACCGAAACAGAATTTCGAGCGTGAATTGTCGGCGTGCTCCATGCCCACTCCATTGGCGGCCCACTGCGGCACACCCGCAGGCGATCGTGCAATGAATGAGCGCAATTACATTATCGCCCTGTTTGAGAATTGAAAAGAGAGATTTCCCTCGGGGACGAAGATGTGCCGCCGCTCAAACTGTGCTGACGTTCCGGCGGGAAAAAATCGCCAACGCCGCGGTCCATAACACCAGCCCAACGCCGAACAATGTTGCAATATCGGCCAGCGGCCATGTGCCGTCTTCCAGCACTCGGAACGGCTGGTAGTAGTGCAGCACACCCAGGAATGCGAAATACTCCGCCGGCTCCCAAAACGGCACAAGGAAGTTGATCAAGAAGGAGACCACGACAATCGCGAAGGAGACCGCAATCGCTCTGCCGCGGCGGTCTGTCACCACGGAAGTCAGCCAGGCAACGCCACCCACGGCCACGTACATCGCAAAGAAGTTGATCAAAAGCGGCGGCAAGCGGCTAAAAGGCGTGGGCGAATTGGTCTGGGCCAGCGACTGACCAATCAGGTTGCCTACCGTAGCCAGCAAAATCAGCACAGCGCCGGAACAGATCCAAACCAGAGTCTCGCTGACCAAAACCTGCCAGCGTGTGACAGGCCAACCCAAAAGGATGTCGCTGGTGCCGCGGTCAATCTCGCCAGCAGGCACTCGCGTGCAAAACGTGATCTCGTGCGCCCACAACATCGCGAGAACTACCGGGTGCACCCAAGCCAGCGCAATCAGTTGCTGCGGACCGACAAGTTGATCCGCATCGATGCCCATCAAAGCGCTGACCATCTTCACGGCAATTTCCAGGCTGGACCAGGCTTCCAGGATCTCGGCCGCATAGCTTATCGCTACGTAGGCAATCAGGGTCTCAAACAACAACACACCCACACCGCAAGAAAGCGTGAGCAACCAGGTCTCGCGGAGCGATTTGTAGATAAGGCCAGAATTCATTGCGAACGAATTGATCCGCGCACTCGAAGAACTGGGGTGCTGAGAATACCAGGGCAGCGGGCGAAGGAGATGAAGTATTACTCTTGTGATTTGATGAGTCGAGCGTTGAGCCAATTCGCGTAATCTTGCTGATCTCCAAATTCGCCAAACTCGACGATCAGCCCCAACCCCACGGCGCCTTGCAGATCAACGGAGACTTGCAGCGGGGCGTCGCCTGCGCGCACCGCGGAACTGGCGAACTTCTCGCTGCGAACGGTTTGTCCATCCTGCCGCGCATACGTCACCACGCGAAACACAGCGTTCCCCAATTGCCCTGCATCATCAATGGCAATCTCCGCTTCGAATCGTTCCATCGGCTCTCGCAAAACATAAACGACCTGGCATGCACTGTGTGTGCCAACGCCGTGGGCGTACCGTTGCCCTTGTGCTTTCAAAGCTTGCCCTAGCACATTCTTGCCTGGCTGCCACTGCCACTGGCCGCTGAGAAAGGGAACGTGCTGATACTGATCCGGCTGGCGAGCTTCCAACCATTGCACTCGTGGGTTGGCATAGTCCACGTAAGCAACTCGTTCCAGCGAAACTTCCCACGTAGCGCCGACAAACGGTGAGAACTTTGCCTTGCCGTTGGTGATCGACAACTCGTCCACGTGCAGCATGCTGCCATCGGTCAGACAAATGCGAAACTGCTCCGGCTCACGGCGGGCGTTCAGCATTCGCGGATCGAATGTGATCGCTCTGACATTGGCAATCTCCAGCGGCAGCTTGCCGGAATCCGTCTCCATCGAGAAGACCGTCTCCGCGCCTTTGATGTCGATCTCAGTCAAGGTTCCCTGAACGGCATCGCCATTGCTCAGCATTGCCTGATCCGCGGATGGCCGATCCTTCAACAACCCGGCGATCAACTCATCGGCCCGCTCCGCGTCCGTGGGCGGAGGAAGCAATATCGCCGCAATCTGTGTGAGTGGAATCTCACGAGAGCCAATCGCGAGCGATTCAACCACAACGGCGTCCACATCGGCGGACATCAAATCGGCGGTGAAGAAGCCGCCGCCGGCCAGCACAAACCGGACGGACTCGTTTGCGGTAATCCGAGAGAACGCCGGAGGCTCGACGATTGCGCCCCACATCAGAAAATCATCCAAAGCGAGCTCGCGCTTCTGCCTTTCGCTTTGGAACGTGACGCTGCTTGCATTCAGCGCGGCGAGCTTGCCGCGGAAGCTCTCGCTATCGACTGCCAGGATGCGCGGTTCCGCAGCGTCTGTTTCTTGCAGAGCGGCAGATGCTCCTTCGCGCGCAGGCGTGACCGCAAATGCTCCGCATGCCATAGCCATGCATGCGATGGTCAAGCAAGTTAATAAATTCCGCGCGGACATTGCTGTTGGTTGCACTGGAGACCATCCGCGCATCCCGCGCTTTGCGGGACGCGTCTCTTCGATTATAGGTCTCGGCGGGATTTCAGGCGAACGAATCACCAGCGATCCCGTGTGTTACACAGCTTGCGGCGAATTCTTAACTGAGGTTGCGCCATTCAAAACCGGGGCTGGCGCAGCGGATTCTTGTGCGTTGCCGTCCGCTTTGGATTCGGCAGCCGCTTGAACCTGCATTGGCAACTTCAGCGTGAACGCGGTCCCCTTGCCAACGGTGCTTTCCACGCGAATGCGACCGCCATGCGCTTCCATAATCTCTCGAGCGAGAGAAAGTCCCAGACCCGTTCCGCCCTTGCCACTGGAATCCGGACCGGACTTTGTTGAATAGAACGCGTCAAAAATCTTCGGCAGTTTGTCCTCTGGGATTCCGGGTCCATTGTCTCGGACCGTCAAATCCACAAACGGTGCGTTCTCATCCTGGGCAATCTTGATCACAACACGCCCTCCGCCGGGCATCGCTTGTCGCGCGTTGATTAACAAGTTGAGCAAGATCTGCTGAATCTGATTGGAGTTCGCGCGGACGGATGGCACGTCTTTGAAGTACTTCTCAATCACAACTTTGTATTTGTTCAGCTCGCGCTCCAGCAACACGAGTGTCTCTTCCACCAGCGCCGCCAGGTCCGTCATGTCGAACCGGTCCGCGCGATTTCTTGCCAGGCCCAAGACGCTGTTGGTGATCTTCGCAGCCCGCTCGCTGGCGGACAGGATCTTGTGGAAAGCCTTGTCGCGCGTCGCCGCGTCTTTGTGTCGCATGCCCAACTTGGCGTAGTTGATGATGGTGGTCAGCACATTGTTGAATTCATGCGTGGTGGTGCCCACCAACTGCCCGAGTGCCGTTAGCTTTTGTGCTTGCGCCAGTTGCTGCTTCAGAGCCTCGATTTCCGCACTTTGGCCTGCTGTCATCCTTGAACTCTTTCATCCACGAGGTTTTGCTGATCTCACCGAAGCGCGCAAGCGGCAACTCTTGCCTGGGCCACACGCATTGATTGAACTGCGCGAATCGCGCTGTCTATCCGGCTTAAGTGTTTGCGCGGTTGGGATTTGGGTCTCTACTGGGGGGTATCGTCGCTTGGCCGTGCGAACTCAAATCCAAGACAAAATACACCCGCACGGTTGGTAATCCGGCGTGACCGGGCGAACAGGAAAACCTCGGTCCACTCTGCGCTCGAATTCAGATCGTGCCGTCATCACTTTGCAGCATCGCCAACTTCCCTGGTTCGCGCGAGCGTGACAACGTACAATCTCGGGCCAGTTTGCCTGATCGGGCCACGTCTTGGACCGTCGCTAGCACATCTGGCAAACGCAATTTGCACGGAGGCAAACCCATGGCAATCGTCCAACAATTGGAAGAGGCCATTGAGCTGGCCAAAGCCCAAGGCATTCTGGTGCGAACCGAGTGCCTGGACGAAACGCCTGGCGGCTTATGTCGCGTGGGCGACAAGCAATACATTTACTTGGACCTTGCGGATTCCCCGGCGGAACAATTGCAAATTGTCTCTGCAGCCTTGGCAAGCCTGAATGGCCAATCCGATCAGCGCACAGACCGCACCGGGTCGAATCGCCAGGCCGCGTAGCGAAAACTCCGCTTCGGGCACTTCGGCACAGCCACATTTACCTCCGATGCCCAGCACAGCCGACTCGAACGCTTTCGGCTTTGAAATTCTCTACCGGCATGCGGAATGCATTGTGGTCAACAAACCATCAGGGCTGTTGACGCAATCGCCGCCGGGTATCGATAGCCTGGAAAACCGGATCAAACAGTTCTTGTCCGCCGAACGGAAGACGGACGTTGAACACATTTATTTAGGGATTCCGCATCGGTTGGATCGTCCGGCTTCCGGCGCTATGATCTTCGCGCTCCGCAAGCGTACCGCCCGCAAGCTGTCAAAACAGTTTGAGCGACATCAAATCAAGAAGACCTATTGGGCGTGCACAATTGGCGAGGTCCGCCCGCCGGCTGGGATCTGGGAAGATTTCATTCGCAAACTGCCCGGCATCGCCGAGTCCGAGATCGTTGCTGATGATCATCCCGAAGGCCAACGCGCTCGATTGCGGTACCGCACGCTGGCAGCCAGGCCGGACTTGAGTTGGCTTGAGATCCAGCTGGAAACAGGCCGCACTCACCAGATTCGTGTGCAAGCCGCGTGGCGCGGTTATCCACTGTTGGGCGATAAGCAATACGGTGCGGTGCTTCCATTTGGAAAAGTGACGGATGATCCGCGCGAAAGAGCAATCGCGCTGCATGCCCGTCGCATTCAGTTCCGCGATCCAGGCCTCAAGCAAGATGCTGACAACGCCGCCATCCACCAGACTTCAACAGGCGCAGACTCGCAACCGTCAGAAGAAACGTGCTGGAAGATCGATGGCGAACTGGTGACCGTCACGGCCCCGCCGCCGGAGCCATGGCGAGAACTTGGAGCCTGAGCGATCCGCGAACAAGAGACAGCGGCAGGTGTCACTCACGCCAGGATCTCTCGCACCACATTCCCCGCGACGTCCGTCAGGCGGAAGTCACGCCCGTTGTAGCGGTAGGTCAGCCGTTCGTGCTCCAGGCCGACGAGGTGCAGGATTGTCGCGTGCAGGTCGTTCACGCTCACACGGTTGTCCACGGCTTTGAAGCCGATGTCATCGGTCGCGCCGTGATGCACTCCGCCTTGCACTCCGCCGCCGGCCATCCACACGGTGAACGCATGAGGGTTGTGATCGCGGCCGGTGCTCCCTTTCTGCGAGATCGGCAGGCGACCGAACTCGCCGCCCCAGATGACGAGCGTCTCGTCCAGCAGCCCGCGTTGTTCGAGATCGGCCAAGAGTGCGGCAACCGGCTTGTCGGTCTCGCCGGCAAAGCCACCATGATTCTTGACGATGTCTTTATGCCCGTCCCAACTGCGTTCGTTCTCCATACCGCCCGAATAGATCTGCACGAAGCGGACACCTCGCTCGACCAGCCGACGCGCGGTCAGGCACTGCTTGGCAAAGTGCTTGCAGCGGTCATCATCCATACCGTAGAGCTTGTGCGTCTCGGCTGTTTCCGCATTCACGTCAAAGGCTTCCGGCGCCGCCGTCTGCATGCGATACGCCAACTCGAAGGATTCAATCCGCGCTTCGAGTTCGGCATCGTGCGCATGTTCCGCGGCATGTCGCTCATTGAGCGCTTTGAGGAAGTCGAGCTGATCACGCTGCCGCGCGGCTGTGAGATTCTTCGGCCGCACAAGGTTCGGAATTGGTTCGCCCGATGGCCGCAGCGCGGTCCCTTGATACACGCCAGGCAAGAACCCTGACCCCCAGTTTTGTGCATGACCTTTGGGAAGTCCGCGACGCAGCGGATCGTACATCGTCACAAAGGCCGGCAGATTCTGATTCTCGGTCCCCAGCCCATACGTGACCCAGGCGCCCACGCAAGGGAAGCCCATCCGTGCCATGCCGGTGTTGATCATGAACAACGCCGGCGAATGATTGTTCGACTCCGTATGGCACGAGTGGATGAAGGCCATCTTGTCCACATGCTTCGCCATCTCCGGAAACAAATCAGAGACCCACGTGCCAGACTCGCCATGTTGGGCAAAACCAAATGGCGACTTCATCACCGGGCCGACCTCTTCATTGAAGAAGCCGGTGTTGGGATCAAAGCCAGGCAGTTCCGAGCCATCACGCTTGGCCAGCTCCGGCTTGTAGTCCCAGGTATCCACATGGCTGGGCCCGCCGTTCATGAACAGCCAGATCACGCGTTTGGCTTTAGCCGGAAAGTGCGACTGCCGCGCCGCCAACGGATTGAGCGGCTTCTTGCCTGTGCCAGGCACATCATCCTCGGCCAGCAGCAAACCCTGCGATTGCATCACGCTCGCCAACGCAATCGACCCAAAGCCGCACCCGGCACGACGAAACAACTCACGGCGAGAAAGTGGCATGTTCATAGGCATCGATTATA
>CALJLD010000133.1 GCA_937982665.1 uncultured Planctomycetales bacterium | reverse complement strand
GTCCACGAGTTTGTCGACAAAGTCTCAACCGCTTACGGCACGCAAGTTCGTGTTTCCGTCGAGTGGCGCTTGCCGCCGGACTTAGCTCAGGCGGAATCCGGCATCCCCGCAGCCGTGGACTGTCTGCCAGCCGACACGCCGGTCTTACTAGAAGCCGTCTATTGCGAGGTACCGCTTGACTCCGCGGAGAACCATGCAAGCTCACTCGCCAGCTTTCAGTGGCGAACCAATGTGCAACTGGGGCTGAAGTTTCGCACCGGCGGTTTGGATGCCGCCGCGTTTCCCAATTCGCAATCGCTGGCTCCGGCGTTTGCAGCGTGTTTGAAATCCGGGGCACCGTGGAAATGCACCGCAGGGTTGCATCATCCCTTGCCGCGAATGGACTCCGGCGTGAACGCCCTCATGCACGGCTTTGTCAATGTGCTGGCCGCTTCCACACTTGGCCAGGTCCACAAACTTGACGGCGCAACCCTTCAGGCGATTCTCGAAACGAAATCCGCCGAGCACTTTCGATTTGATGATTCCGGCATGACCTGCCAGGTCGGCGATCAGGAACTCACCGCGAGCGTTGCGCAAATCGCCGCGGCCAGAAAGTCCGCGATGAGTTCCTTCGGCAGTTGCAGTTGTGAAGAACCGTGGGAAGATCTGCAGGCACTGGGCTGGCTGGGTTAGCGCATTCTGTGAACAACGTTCTGAAAGTTACCACCGTTGGCCGGGCGAACCGCTTATTCGTTAGTAGCGGACGAACATGAGTCTTTGCATTAAGGGCTGATCAGGCAAGGCAGCTAAGATGCAGGATTCCTTAAGCAAAACTTGATTCCGTGCTGTCCGCCGCTTAATTTCTGAGGAATCGCGCCGGGGATTCTGGCCCTCCGTAAGCTATCTTCTCTTGATGGCAATCCGCTGCGCGTCACAACGTCGTCATTCGCCCGCCTTCCACCGCCGCCTGCGGGCATGGAATATTGAAGTGGCCGATTGGGCTGATCGCGTCACGACTCATTCGGACAAGGCTCATAGACATTGCCACGATGTGCTGCCATCTTGGAAATCGTGAGCACGGATTCCGAAGAGGTTTGTCGCCAAAGCGAAACAACTTCGGGGCAAGTCATTTTGTTGCCTGTCACGCAGAAGGCGGAACACACGCCAAGCAGAATTGTCTGGCCACCACCGCGGTGAGACAACTCGCCCAAACACAACTCGCACTCTTCCAACACGGACTCAGGAGTTCCCCTTATGACTTCCCGTACCTTTCGAGCCCTGACATTCCTGTCGATCATGGTGATTGGCGGTGGTGTCCTGCAGGCCGAGCCGATCAAGTTCGCGCGCTATCCTGGCGTTGCCAATGACGGCCGGATTGCGTTCAGCTATCACGGCGACATTTGGGTTGTTGAAGCCGACGGCAGCAATCCGCAACGCTTGACCGCACACATAGCCCGAGATGAATCGCCGCGGTTCTCGCCGGACGGGACGCAGATTGCGTTCAACAGTGATCGCCTCGGGAACGGCGACGTGTGGGTCATGCCTGCTAGCGGCGGGGAGCCTGAGCAGATCACCTTTAACAGTGGTGGCGATGCCGTCCAGTATTGGACGCCCCAAGGTGACGGCCTGTTGATCTCCACTTCTGGCGGCGCAAATCCGTGGGGAACGCCGCTGCATATCGTCTCGTTGAATTCCAACATGCCCCGGCCGCTGCCGATGGACAAAGCCGCCGCTGGCATGCTCAGCCAGGATGGCACGCGGATCGCGTTCAATCGCAATGGCTTTCGTTATTGGCGAAAAGGATATCGCGGTAACAACAATACCGACATCTGGGTGCAGGACCTGGAAACCAAAGAGTTCCAGCAGCTTACGGATCACAACCTTCAGGATTATCGCAACCATACGCAAGACGCCATGCCAATGTGGGGCGCCGATGGCATGATCTATTTCATGTCGGAGCGCGACGGCATCTTCAACATTTGGAAGATTGATCCCGCTGGCGGTGAACCGCAACAGGTAACGCAGCACACCGATGACGGCGTGCAATATCCGTCGATCAGTCCTGACGGCACCAAGATTGTTTACGAGAACGAATTCGAGATCTGGAGGTTGGACGTTCCCAGCGGCAACCCGCAAAAGATCAGCATCGATATGGCTTTTGACCCCAAAGACAACTACCTGGAGATTCTCACAGCCAATGACACGGCCGAAGGTTTCACGCCTTCACCCAAGGGCGACCGCGTTGCCGTTGATTTTCACGGCGAGATCTTTGTAGTGCCTGTTGATGCGGAACTTGGCGAAAAGGTGCAAGTCACATCGTCCGCCTGGCGCGAACGCCGCGAAACCTGGTCACCTGATGGGAAGTACATTGCTTACATTTCGGACAAGAGTCTGGATGAGGAGATCTGGCTGTACGACGTCGAGCAGCGCTCGCATCGGCAGTTGACCAAGCACGCTTCTTTGAAGAGCAGCTACTCGTGGAGTCCTGATTCCAAGAACATCCTGCTGGAAGCAGATAAGAAACTGTTCCTGGTGGACGTTGAGTCCGGCGAGATGAACGAGCTTGCCTACAACGAGGAAGGCGGATTCAACTTTGGTTCGTTTTCTAAGGATGGGAATTGGCTCGTTTATTCGCGCAGCGATGAGAACCTCAACAGCGAAGTCTACCTGTTCAACATCGCCGAGAAGAAAGAGTACAACGTCACCGATCATCGCTTCCGCGAGTTTGGCGGCTATCTCACTGGCGATGGCAAACACGTGATCTTTGCGTCAAATCGCAGTGGCGAAAACCAATTGTATGCGGTCTCGTTGAGCAAGCTGACGGAAGACCCGGATGATCCGCTTGTTCGCGCCAAGAAAGGCGAATCCGCAAGCGGAGGCAGTTCCGGAAATCGTGGTGGCGGTCGAGGGCGGGGTCGCGGTCGGGGCGCGGTTGCCTCCATGCAGGACGACCAGGACAACGATCAAGACGACGATGCCCAGGACGATGATCAAGATGATGACGAAAGCGATCAGGACGAAGAAACTTCCGATGAACCGCTCGAAGTCACAATCGATCTCGACGGCATCAAAGATCGCGCTCGCCAACTGACATCAGGGGATGGCGTTGGAAGCTTTGAGTTGGCCAAAGATGGCAAGACCATCTACTTCACGCAAGGCGGCGCTCTGCACACCATCGGTGTTGATGGCCGTGGTGAAAAGCAAATCGCTGAAGGTGGCTTCGGCGGCATGCAATTCTCCGCCGATGGCAAATACATCTTCTATCGCGCTGGCGGAGGCGGTGGTGGTGGAGGTCGCGGTCGTGGCCGCGGACGCGGTGGATTTGGTGGTGGCGGCGCCATCGCCCGCATGTCGGCCTCCGGCTCAGGCTCTAAGAACATCTCGTTCTCATTCAACGTTCGCGTGGATCACAAAGCCGAATGGGAACAGGTGTTCGAAGAATCCTGGCGCGTCATGAAGTACCGCTTTTATGACGAAGACATGCACGGCGTCGATTGGGAAGCGACCAAGGCTCGCTACAAACCCATGCTGGCCTACGTTGGAGAGAACCAGGATTTGTACGATCTGTGCAATGAGATGATCGGTGAGTTGAACGCCTCGCACACTGGCGTCAGCGGACCGTCTACCGTCAACATGCCTAACTTGTACAGCACGCGGCATCTTGGCTTTGAGATCGAAAGCGATGGCGAATACTATCGCGTCAGCCACGTTTACCGACATGGCCCGGCCGATAAGGAATGGCTGGATATTGAACCTGGCGACTTTGTCCTGGCCATCGAAGGCACGGAAATCCGCGATGGCGACAACTACTACAAGTTGTTGAACGAAACCATCAATGATTATGTCGATGTCAAGATCGCTTCAGCCTCGCCGCGCTGTGATGATCCGGTCGATGAACGCGACGTACGGATCAATGCCGTCGGCTCGGTTCGCGGCCTGCAGTATGAAGAGTGGGTGGAGAAGTGCCGTGAGTTCGTCGACAAAGAATCCGGTGGCAAGATCGGCTACGTCCACATTCAGTCGATGAATCAACCGTCGCTGGCACGCTTTGAGGAAGAGATCGATCAGTTCTGGAACAAGAACGGCATGATCATTGACATCCGCTACAACGGCGGAGGCAACATTGATCAGCAGTTGATCGATATCCTCGAACGCCGGCCTTACGAATATTGGAACTCTCGCTTGGGCGGCCGCGCCGCCGGACGACGTCCGCGTCAAGCCATCGCCGGTCCCAAGGTCATGCTCATCAACTGGCGAAGCGCGTCCGACAGCGAAGTCACCCCGCAAGGCTTCCGTGATTTGGGATTGGGCCGCATTGTCGGCAACCCAACCTACGGCGCTGTGATCGCCACTGGCAGCTATCGCCTGCTCAACGGCGGCAGCATTCGCACGCCAGGTTCGTTGGTCGTCACGTATGATCCTTCGCAACCCAACAATTACGGGATCAACCTGGAGAACTTCGGCGTTGCCCCGGATGTTTGGGTGGAGAATACGCCCGAGGATGAACTTGCCGGCTTTGACCGCGAGCTGAAAGCCGCCGTGGACGAAGCGATAAAGATGCTCGGCGAAGACGACTGGCAATTCGGCGAAGATAACTAACGCTGGATGACCGGTTAACGTAACTTTCAACGGTCGGGCGTCCACGCGGCGTCCGGCCGTTTGTTGTTGCGCAACAAACATTGGACGATTTCGTTTGGTGGTCTTAGGATGAATTGCTGTTTATTGTCTTGCAACTATCAGACATCCCCGCCTGGGCGGGAATTACGGAAGAGCGTTCAACTTCCAAACAAAATTCTTCGCCATTCGCGCTTTAGGAAATCACCATGAGGGCTTGGACCCATCTGTTGCCAGTGGTGCTGTGTGTCGCTTTGGCCGGCCAAGCGTCCAAAGCTTCCGCGCAACCAGACGACCCCAAGCTCCCGTCCATCCGCATCGTCTTCTTCACGCCCAAAGGCGTCGTCCCGCCTCCGCGCGTGGAAGAGCGGCTCACGCAGCTCGCCAGGTACACGGAAGATTTCTTCGTCAAGTGGATGACGCATTGGGGGTACGAGCCGGCTCGCAAAGAAATGTTCCAGTGGAAGTCGGACGGCAACGTGGAGGTGCTCTTTGCCAAAGGGGACCAACCGCCTGAACATTACACGGACGGCAGCTTCCGGCCCAAGATGATTCAGCAACTCGCCCGCGAGCATAAGATCCCCCGCAACAACAACATCAACTGGGTCTTTGTTTACAAAGGCGATCCGCCGGAGCGATACGACAACTTCAAAGGCTCCGGCAACTCCAAGTCTGGCGGTTGGGCGATGGCCAACTATCTTTCCACGCCGGGCGAGATCAGCATGGACAAGGAGATTGCCGCCGGGTTCCATGACGACTTTTCCCTCAAAGGGGTCATTCACGAGTTTGGGCATGGCCTCGGCTTGCCACATCTCGGCCCACGGTTGAAGCATAACTTCGGCAACACGCTGATGGGCCCTGTCACACGAATCTGGCGCCGCGAACTCGGCAAGGATGATCCGCGCGGCTATCTCAGCGAAGGAAGCGCGGCCATGTTGTGGAAGCATCCCATCTTCTCCGGCACCAGCAAAGATCGCGGCCGCATGCCGCAAGTGACGCTCGATTCCTATCGCCCTCGCTTTGACGTGCGGAGTCGCGAGATCGAAATCCGCGGCAAGGTCACATCAGACGTCAATGTTCACAGCGTTGTGATCGTTGATGACATGCAGAAGAAGCCTGGCGAATACTGGGTGCGGCCGTACGTGGGCCGCGTCGATGAAAACGGCAACTTCCAAGTCACAATTGACGAGCCGATCGACAGCAACGGCACCTACAAGATCATCTTCTGCTTCGAGAACGGCATCGTCACCGGCGACGGCAAAAAGCACGGCCTGCAAAGCGCCATCGAGAAGAACTACCGCTACGCACGCGGCGTCTATCGATTTGAGTAGGCACTTGCCCATACCGCCTTAGTGCAACGACCAAAGCCGGTTGTCTGGAATGAGATCTTGCTGCTCGCAACCTCAAAAGGGTGCCACTGCTGGCTTGTCCAGCAGTGCTCATTCGGTGGTCTTGCATCCGCTCCTGACCTCTCCTTCGTCAGGTCAACAAAAAGGTTTTTGGTCGATACCTTTTTGGTGTGAGACTTCAGACTTAGGGTGCGCTGCTGGGCCAACCAGCCGTTCTGTCGATTCTTTCGTCCACGCCGACAAGCGAGCTGCCTCTCTCTCTAGTTTGGGACCTGGCTACGATCGGAAAAACTGACCGAGCCCAAGTTCATCCTGCCGCGATCGAGTCCATCCACCTTCAAGCGCGCTTGAACATGGCACCCCCTTCTGCCCGCGCCGCTTTTGTCCTGTGCTATCACCTCTTGCCCAGATAATCCTCACGACCCTTGAATCACGGCGTTTGTGGCACACTGTGCCGATTTTTCTGCCGTGCTTTGGTCAGGTTTTTTGCCGCGCGGATTTGACTTCGGCCTGTCGTGTTCTATCTTTCCTTGGCCAGGGATTTGGACCCGTCCTGCCGGTCACGTCACACGACGGACATCCGTGACTCGCATCCGCGTTTTGTAGGAACAAGGCTTGAGGTTTTGCCGCTGAATCTCCCGTCAGCCGCACATCACCCAAGCGCAATTCTCCACCGGTGGCATCCCCACTTGTGGCGAAGAGCTTCTCTTGAGTCCGCAGGGCGCTCCCTCCCCATCGGCAAAGGACGCACCATGCGCTTTCGGGCTCCCTCCCTGGTGGTCGCAATCCTGGCGGCCATGCTTGGTTCGGCATTTCTGCCATCCGGCGCGGCAATCGCGCAACCCACCGCACCGCTCAATCGCGGTGAACTTTCCGGTCACGCCATTGCGACTGACAGCGCATTGGCGCCTCCAAACTCCGTTGACACGGCAGCGATTGACGCGGCATTTGAACGCGGGAAGCAGCTGGAGACGGAAGGTCGCTGGGGCGAAGCGATCCTGCATTATGACGACGCACTGCGTCAGTTCCCCAAGAACGATGAACTGCATCAGCACCGCGTGATCGCGCGGTTGCACTATGACCTTGGCCGTCGTTACTCCGATCCGACGTTCCTGGACGCCGCGGCAACACTCTCGCGCGAGACCGTGTTGCAACTTGGTCGCGAGGTCCTGACCAAGGTTGAGACGCATCATGTTGACTCGCCGTCTTGGCGCGGTGTGTTGAATCACGGCACGCTCAACTTTGAGGTCGCCTTGATTGACCCCGTATTTTTGGATAAGCATCTCCCGCAAACCGAGACCGCGCAGATCAACGCTTTCCGCCGCGAACTTCGCGAGAGGCTGGATTCCATCGCCATCAACAACCGCGAAGATGTGCTGGAAGCAATCAATGTTGCCGCTTGGATGGGCAGCCAACGCCTGGGCTTGAGTGAACCCACGGTGGTGCTTGAGTATGTTTGCGGAACCGTGAATATGCTGGATGACTATTCGTCCTTTCTCACCAAGGGCGAGTTGGGCGAAGTCCACGCACAGATTGAAGGCAACTTTGTTGGCTTGGGGATTGAACTCCGCCCCACGGACAACGGTTTGGAGATCGTACGAGCGATCTCCGGCAGCCCTGCAGAAGCCGCAGGCATTCGCGCTGGCGACGTGATTGTGGAAGTGGATGGCGTCACCGCACTGGGCGGCAACGGAGACACAGCCGCCGATTTGCTGCAAGGCCCTGCCGGCACGCATACCGACGTTATCGTGAAGTCGGCCGATGGCCAATCGCGATCGTTGCGTGTTCGCCGCGACCATGTGGAAGTTCCCAGTGTCGAAGACATCAAGATCATCGACAAAGAACGCGGCATCGCCTACTTCCGGCTGACGAGTTTTCAGAAAACCACCAGCCGTGAGATGGATGACGCGCTTTGGAAGTTGCATCACGAAGGGATGATGAGCCTGATTATCGATCTTCGCGGCAACCCAGGCGGATTGTTGACAGCTTCCGTGGAAGCGGCGGACAAGTTCCTGACCTCCGGAGTGATTGTCTCAACGCGAGGCCGCCATCCCGGCGAAGACTACACGCACCGTGCCCGACCTGCCTCCACCTGGCATGTCCCGCTGACGGTTTTAATTGACCAGGACAGCGCTAGTGCCAGCGAGATTTTTGCCGGCGCCATTCGTGACCACAAACGCGGCAGCATCGTCGGCACGCGGAGCTACGGAAAAGGTTCCGTTCAGGGAATTTTCTCGCTCAACACGGCCGGCACCGGAATCCGCCTGACCACAGCCAAGTTTTATTCGCCTGTTGGTCATCCGTTCTCCAAAGTCGGCGTCAGCCCTGACGTGGAAGTTCGCACAGCGGCCAAACCAATCGAAGGCCGGTTGCCCATCACGTCCGCGTTGAACGATCCGTACGTCGCCGCCGGCTTGCAGGTGGCTCGCGAGCGAATGGCCCAACGATCGGCCCAACGCGGATCGCGCTAAGCAAATCCAAAGACCACAGACAATCGCAGCAGAAATGTTGCAGCAAACGGCTTCTGGCCTCGTTCGGTTTCAAACCGGGCGAGGCTGTTGTCGTTTGACGACGCCGGTCTTATAAGTGGTTCTTTTGTGGCGGAATGACATGTGGCCAATGCTATGTCACGCGGTCGGTGTCTTCGCGTCTGTGCGCTTCAAGTTTGAAAGACCAGCCAGGCATCGTCAAAGCGAAGTGCTTTCAAATCTTGCTGTTTGACCGAGAAATAGACTCGACCGACATCGCCCACATCCAACCGGGGCCAGGCTCGTCCGTGTCAATTTGCAAGAGCAGTCGCCAATCGGCGGCGCCGGCTTCCAGCTGTTTCGCTCGTTCACTTCGATAGTCTTCTGGAGTTCCACAGTACACGCCATTGGATGCGAGTTGACACTTCAGTTCCATGGGATTCTGGATCACCTGCGCGTGTCCCAACAAGCGATGTTGGATACCGCGCTCATCCGTCATCTCGCGGCAAAGCTCCAAAGTAGTCGTCATACGCATCGTCATCATCCTCAAGCTCTTCAGGATAGTCCGTCAGGGTGAGCTCAAGCCTGGCTTCCACCCTGCAGGGCGCGGCCACGTGTTCGGATTCCATATCGGAAGGCAGTTCCGCCCGGGTCAATTCGGAGCGATCACAATCCGCATAAACAACTCGGCAACTTCCGCGATCCTCTGGGTCAAATCCCCACGGTTCGGTATAGCGATCATAGAAGAAATACAACCAACCGGAGTTTGGCTGCAGGTCATCCATGGGAGGCAGGCTGCTCAAATCTATTTGTGCGATGAATCCAAGCCGGGCCGGAGTATCAGGCCGCCACCGATCACCGATCTGGTTGCCTTGCGGACATGGCGAAAGTCACCTGGGCCAATCAACGACCGGCGGAACATCAGGCACACCACCAATCCGCGACTCGCCAGTCGACAGCGCATCGTCATCACCCACGCGCTGAGTCACCAACCGAAGCGACGGCAGCGTGAAGTCGATAATGTCGACGTCGGAAAGACCCGGGATTAGCGCAACGCGGTTTCGCAGCTCTGCTTGCAATGTTTCTAAGGGAGCGTTCATGCCCAAAGTGTACCCCCAGGAATTTCAACTCCTCAGAAATCCCAAGAGCGGCGTTTTGAGAACCCGAACAAGCGGGTGGACGAACGTCACGCGGGCACTTCGCTGCCGGTAAGCGCAACCTGTCGGCGGCTAACAACTGCAACCAAGTTTCTGCAGCAACACTTGTGAATCGCCAAGCTGCCATTTGGGCAAAGCGGCCGTCGGCAGGTAATCACAAGCTATTGATTCGGCCAACGTTACTGCAAATCGGGGTGACAGGATTCGAACCTGCGACCTTCTGGTCCCAAAACCCGTTGGCCAAGCCGCTGTTATTTGGCTTTTTCCGTGTGATTAGCCTGATTCTAGCCGCCCTCAATACTGTTTCCAATCTTTGCATTGCGTTTCATTTCGCATCACTGTTTGCGGTATATTGCTGACTCTTGATTTCGCAAAGCGGTACGTTACCGTTTTTTGCCAAAAGCGAATTCGCCCGCGCGAACGCCATGCCCGTGAAGATCATCTATAAGATCACGTACCCGAACGGGAAGATCTATATCGGGAAGGATCTGACCAATAGCGCAAACTATTTTGGAAGCGCTCAGAGCGAGTTGATCGCAGCCGATTTCACACTCGATCAGTTGCGGGACTTCACCATCCGCCACGAGGTACTTTGGTCGTCTGAGACTGCGACGGACAGCGAAGTGTCGAAGTTGGAGATTCAGTTGATCCGCACTCACCGGTCTAACGATCCGGCAATTGGTTACAACCGCTGGCCTAAGTTTCAAGTTTCGTAGGTTCTGACGGAGACGCGCAGCCTTCTTCAGCTCTGGGGTTGCCGCGCAACTTGCGCTGCCTTGTAAGAAAAGGACCATCTTGCCGACGTGGGTATGGCGCTAGTCCAAAGCGTCAAGAAACTCTTCGTAGCGAGCGTCTGCCGCGAGTGAAGCAAGGTCCGGGTCACTTCTCACCAGATCACGTGCCGCCTGGCTGGCGAAGAAACCCGATTCTCGCAAACCTTCCAGCTCGGCAAGAATCGCGTCGATGATTTCACTCGATCGCTGGCTGGATGGCATCCATTTGTCGTCCGCGGCAAGAAATGCGGCGCGATGGGCCGAAACACACACTTGCAAGTATCTCTCGAGCATTTCCGCGTCGGACTCGGCGTTAAGCTGCGCTTGCTTTGACTCCTGAGCTTGCTTCCAACTTGCCAGCCGGCTGGCAACACACACGATTCGCTCAAATGCGTTTGCATCCTCAATCGCCAAGTCCCATGCGGCCACCGCCGCGATCCGCCGGTTCTGGGCGTCAAGAATCTCGGCACGCAGGCTCTGCATGCCGACCATTAATGCCCGCGCGTCTTCGTCATTGGGGGTCTGTTCCCGGACCAATTGCAAAGCGGACGTCGCACGACTGGCCCATGCTAGAACCGACCCGGGATCGTCCGCTTGCTCAGCAAGCAACGTGGCGGCTGTCCCGGCGTTATCCGCCACAATCCGCGCGATGAAAGTAAGCTGGCGATCATTCTCCAGCAGGGGATCAAGAAGCTCGACGGCTTTTTGAGATTCACTAATCGCTTCGTCATATTCTTCCAAGTTTCTCAACAACAGGGCCTTGTTCTGATAGGCCAGGGCAAGGGTGTCCGCATAGTTCAGCGCTCGTTTTTCGATCAACGCTTCTTGTAAGTCGGCGACCGCAGCAGCGTAAGACTCCAAGGCGCGGACGCTTTGACCATCGTCTTGATACGACACACCAAGATTGAGTTGGGCAGCCCCCCGCTCTCCTAGGAACTGGGGCGCTCGGCCGCCCACATCCACCACTTCGGTTTGTAGCCGGATGGCTTCGAGATAGTCTTGCTGGGCCTCAGCGCGGCGCCCGAGCGTATCCAGCACGTCCGCATGCTGCACTAAGGATTGTGCGTATCGGATCTTGAAGAGGGATGCGCCTGGGTTATCGATCGAGAGCCTTCGGCGGACGGTGATTGCTTCAGAGATCGCTGCAAGCGCTTCGTCGACCTGATCCAAGCGCAGATGCAGGGTACACATTGCCGAGTTACAATCGCCCAGCAGCGCATGGTACTTAGAAACCGAGGGATTAATCCGAACGAGCGAATCTAGAATCTGTGTTGAACTCTGCAAATCAGCAATGGCGAGTCCATTCTCATCGCGCCTTAAATGGACGTCGGCCTGCATGACGAACGTGTCCGCTCTTGCGAATTGTGCCTCCGCGTCGTCTGCATTGATGGCGAGAAGCCGGCGTTCGAGAACTGCGCCACCGTTCTGGAAGCTCTGTTCGGCATTGCGCACCTCCTGCTGCAGCAAGAAGGCGACTCCTTTTTGCCGATGTAAATCCGCAGCGGTAAGGAGCAGGGCACGGCCATCAGCCGTTCTCGGATCGACGTTCGCCCCGATCTCCGACAATCCAAGCTGGGCAGTCTCAATAGCTCGTTGTGCTTCGCCACTACGTGCCAGCGCTTGTGAGATGAGCAGGCGCGACTTTGCGATCAGCAGTTTGTCACGAGGACTCTTGCCGTCGATTTCCGCATGCGAAATGGCCGCATAGGCCGCCTCGATCGCCTCTTCCCATTCGGTAAGTGACAACGTGATTTGCGCATAAAGCAGATGAAACTCAGCCAAATCCGTGGCCAGGAGTTGCAGAGCGTTGTTGCCCGAAATCAGATCTGCACATTGCGTGCGAGCTTCTTGAAGTAACTTCTGCCGGAGCGCCAATGTGGCAGGAGCATTCCCCAACATTTCCGGGCTTTGCGTTATCGTCACGAAGTTTTGCCGAATCGCCTCAGATGCCCGAGCCAGGTTGGCTTGTGCGCGGTTGTATTCGATCTCGATTTGACTTTTTTGCTGCGCGGTATTCGATAATTCTTCGTTTGTTTGACGCCAAAGCAAGACAGATACGGTGAGTGCAAAGCTAATTGATACAAACAGTGCCAGCGTCAATCCAGTGACGCTGGGATGCCGTTTACACAACATCCAGGTACGCTGAAGCCTGGTTACGGGACGCGCGAGGATTGGCGTGCCGCCAAGATATCGCCGCAAGTCGTCGGCCAATTCCATGGCCGTGTACCGCTTATGGGGTTCCTTGCGCAAACACTTCAGACAAATGGTTTCCAGGTCCTTCGGCACCCGTGGGTTGAGTTTCCGTGGAGCGCGCGGCTCCTCATAGCGGATGGCGAATTCCAAAGCCTGACGTGTACCGCGAAAAGGGCGTTCGCCGGTCAGCAACTCGTAGAAGATGATTCCGAGGCTGAAGATGTCGCTTCTTCCATCGAGCGTGTGCGACTCGCCGGAGGCTTGCTCCGGACTCCAATATTGCGGCGTTCCCACTTTCGCGCCCTGCGCAGTCAGCGTGACTTCACCTTCGTCGCGCCGCGCCAATCCAAAGTCCAAGAGCTGCGCCTGATAAGGCAGGTGTCTTGCATGCCGCCGCTTGGAAGCAGATCCGCTATCAGAAGAAGAACCGCTTTCCGTCGAGCCGGCAGAGATCGCGACGGTTTCCTGATCGTCCTTACCAATCAATTTCGACGCCTCGACGGCAGCTTCCAGTCGCCGCTCCAACATGACGTTACCAGGCTTGATATCGCGGTGAACTACACCGCGCTGATGTGCGTGCTCCAAGGCTTCGGCCAATTGGAGCACCAAGACGGCGGATTGCCCGAACGCGAATCGTCGCTGGATCAGCATGTCGCGGAGCGTCATTCCCTCCACGAAACGCGAGACGATGTACGGAAAATCGTCGGTGCGTCCGACTTCGTAGATTGGCACAATCGCCGGATGGTCAAGCTGCGCGGCCGCTCGCCCTTCGCGCAGAAAACGATTGGAGTCGCCGTCATCCAGAATGAGGCCGCTACGTGGAATCTTGACAGCAACAAAACGGTCCGTTTCGATATCTCTTGCCTTGTAGACGGCACCGTAAGCGCCATGCCCCAGCTTTTCCAACAACTGAAACTTGCCAAGTTGCGGAAGTTCATCGGGAGACCAGCTGGCCGTGCGGTCCAGGTTGATCTCAAACGCTTCGTCGCACAGAGGGCAAGTGGCGAAATGTTCCGCTTCGTCTGCCGCCACTTGGATGGGTGCGTTGCAGTTGGGGCAGCTTAATCGCAGCGGCAGTTTCTTCCACGGTCGCAACGGAGCGCGCTCCCAGCGCTTCTCCAACTCGGAAGCAAACTTGGGGAACCGCTGGGCATACTCCGCGAAGGCCAACTCTGGCTCATGCGGCTCCCGTAAGAACCGCTCGTTATCTATCAGGGCCAGGAGAAGTGACCTGTTGGCTTCATCCTCTAGCTCTGAGAATGCCTGCAGATAATCTTCGACGCGGACGGTCTCGCCTGTACTATATCGATGGGACATGTCCAACGAGATCAGCCGCGCCAGGAGTTGAACATCGTCTTGGTTCGGCGAGTTCTGCCAAACTGCAGCCAGTTCCGGCTTGTCGCCACTTCGCCAAGCGGCATCGAAGGCGTCCAGAATGGCTCGTTGCTCATCGGAGGAGCTACTCGCTGGACTCAGCTCGCGCAGCCCCGCAACGAACGAATCTCCGCCGACGGAGACCTGCTCAAGAGCTCGGCCGCACGCATCGCACGACTCGAGATGCGACTCGATGGCCGCCGCCGCATCTCCAGTCAAACGTCCTGCGACAAACCCTGCCAATTGGGCAAGTGTTGGATGAGCATCCAAGGTCGCTGAGTGTCCGGGCATGCGTGAACTTGCTCGACGAAAACGTGTTCGATTCGCCTTCTGGAAGCCAAGAGTGCTAATAAATTTACACGCTCCGGAGTCTAGCAACCAAGCACTTTCCGGCGTCACGCCTCGGTGCTTGCCATTCACTCACGCCCCGCGCGCAGCCCGGCGTGCATGAGTTGCCAGTCTCTTGGCAGTTAACCGCAGGACGTAGCGAGCCGCACCGGGTTCGTCTTGAGTTGTGTATCGTTCTGCTTGTGCGATCGCCCGATGTGTGGCAATGCGTAGAGCGGAATCCGGAAAGGCGGCACGAGCTACCATCCCTCGGAGCTTATGGAAAACGCTGCTGCCTGGCTCCTGTGGACTTTCTGCGGCGAAAATCAGCATGCCGATAAGTCGCATGGCAGTCGGCTCGATTTCATTTCGTGTGTCTCGCAGGGAGGCGCGAGTGTCAAGCTGCATCGTGGACATTGGTCTTGCTCCTGCTCTTCCAGTTGGTTGCTGAGGTTGGTGACTTCGCACTGGTTGTTTTGGAGTGCGCTGAACGTGAATTCGATTGTGAATGCCGAACTCTTCGGCGTAGCGGCACTGGCGGCGCGATAAAGGCCACCTGGACGGCCACGACAGTCACGACGGTGAAAGTCAGGATGCAAGCCGCGATCAGAGTCAGAATGACGATGGCAAACATGGTAGTGCCCTTGGTTAGGGTTTGAGGTGTCGTTCGTGAGTCGGCTCAGTCGGATTGATGCAGGTAGTACGCCGCGTACATGCACAGGATGACCGGCAAAAAGATCGCCGCGATCACCAGAACGCTCAAGGCTTGAGAAACGTTGGCAATCCAACGCTGCAGTTTCGATTTGGGCGCTGGCGTCGCCGCGATCGTGGAGCCATTGACCGATTGCGGGGATTTGCCGGCATGTTGCCGGCGTGTCGGTAGTTGAAGCGGATTTGCGAGCATGGCTATCTCCAATGCGAAACGACGGATGTTGGCGAACGCTCTCTGCTTCGCTCGCGTGCAATGTGATACGTCGCTGCCTGGACAAATCTTGCAGAATCGCTTCATGAAAGATTCAACGTCAGGTCATCGTTTCAGAGTCAACAGCCGGATTTCAGGCGATGACTCGAACTAGAGAGGCAAGCGATGATCTGGAGAGTGATTTTTGCAATGCTGCTGGTGGCCACCGTAACGTTGTTAGGCATAGGCTCCCGAGGTCGCGGAGAGGTTAGGAGCGTTCCGCGCGCAGCTTTCACTTCAAACGCTGAGGCGGCTGCGCACCAAGACAGCTCACATGAGGGAAACGCCGACCGAGGCCAGGAACTCTTTCTGCTAGGAAACCTGGCGTGCCGCGCTTGCCATTCGCTCAAGCCTGGCGATGACCGAGAATCCGCGCCCAGCCTGTTCGGAATTGGCTCTCGGGCGACGCGGGAAGAAATCGAACGGTCGATCCTGGAGCCGTCCGCCGAATTCGCGCCTGGTTATAAGAACGTGACGATCTTTCTACTCGGCACGGAAGAAGCTCTTAGCGGTAGGCTTCTTATCGACTCCGCCGACTATGTGATCGTCCAGGATTACGCTGGCGATGAGATTCGCATCGAGCGAAGCAAGATCAAGACAATCGAAGTCGGTATTTCGGACATGCCAAACGGTTTGACTCAATACCTCACGCCGCAGCAGTTTGCGGATCTTGTTGCGTTCCTGATGGCTTTGACCACGAGCCAAGAGTACTAATCCAGCAATCCGCGGCCGAACTCTCGCAACTTGCGGAGCACGCGTGATTGAGCGATGCGCACGGCGTTGACGGTCATTCCCAGCGACTGTGCAACCTCGTTCGCATCTCGCCCTTTAAGCACAACCTCGCGAAATGCCGAGACGCTATTGCGCTGGAATTGAGCCTCAATGAGTTCGAGCAGTTTCTCCAACACATACCGATCATGCTGCAGATTGAATTCTCGACTCAACTCGCTGTCGTGGTCCTCAAGTTGATCCGCCAGAGCTAAGAACTCTGGTCCCCGAGCCTGGGCGGCACGGTTCTCTTTGCGCCAATACGTGCGGAGTTGGTTGGCGGTTACTTGCCGCAGCCAATTGCGGAAGGCACCCGTTCTGCGATTGTGTTCAAAGCCTGGCAATTCGCGAAGGACGACAAGAAAAACCTCTTGGCGAACATCCGCTGCCGACGCGGATGTCATCCCTTTCGCCCGCAGCCAGGTCTCAATCAGGGGCGTGTACACCTGCCCAAACGCATCCCAGGCGGATTCATCGCCCGTTTTTCGCACGCGCTCAAGCAAACTAACATCAGTGGCATCAGACATGCTTGCTTCGTCCCATTGAATTCTCACGAAATGCAGAATCCGCGGCACCGGTGAAATCGTCGCACGCGCCAGCGCCTTCTCCTGTTGAATCGCTTATTCGCAACCAGGGAGAAGAGCCATGTCAACCGGCGTCACGGCGTATGAGGACTCACTTGTATCGCAGATTCGGGCTTCTGCCAATCAATCGCATTGGGACAAGTTTGACGCACATTTCCGTCCCATTATCCAAGCGTATGTGCGACGACAACATCTTCCCGGCAGTGATGTCGATGATGTGACGCAGGATATCTTCGTCAAACTTTGGCTGTCAATCGATAAGTACGATCCGGGCCATGGCCGATTTCGCACCTGGTTGTACCAAGTGGCCAGGCACGCGGTCATTGACCATCTCCGCAAAGAATACCGCCAGGATCGCGCTAAGGATGCTTTCCGGGAAGAGGCAGTGCGAGCGCAGCTCCATCAATCGGATTCAAGTGAGCTGGGAAGCGAGGACCGGCGCGTCCTTGCCTCAACGCTGACCGACGTCCGCAAGCTCAGCGATGAAAGGCACTGGGCGTGTTTCGAGCGTCGTCATTTGAAAGGGCAGTCCGTTAAGGCCATTGCCGAGGATCTGGACCTCAACCCGAATTATGTGTCGGTCAGCATCTGCCGCACATTGAAGCAAGTCCGCGCAAGCATTGAGCAGTGCACATCCTCTGCCGACCCCGAGATGGTGTCACCGCTCGTGAAATGAGAATCCATGTAAGAATTCGCGCACGTTCGCGTATCAGTCAGTGAACAGCGGGCTTAACTGTTACTTGCCCGCAACACTCATGACTATAAAAGAAGGGAGAAAACATGTTCCAATCAATTCTCATGGCTGGATTGCTGATCTTTGGCGCTGCGGAGACGACCGGCGCGCCATCGGCCGAGTGTCGGTTCGACAAGGTGTATGCGTACCAAACGAATGTTCACACAGCCTACTTCGACCTTTTTGAAATGGCCAACATCACCTTGATCGGCGATGGCCACACTGACTTGGACGTCTACGTCTATGATCCCTTCGGCAACCTCGTTGCCTACGACAACGGGGTTACTGACATCGCCTACCTTTCGTGGTGGGCAACAGCCCGCGGCACATACAAGATTGAAGTCATCAACTACGGGTCGGGCTCCAATGAGTACCTAATCTGTGCCGACGGGGATCAAGCCGAGCGATAGCTGACATTGTTCAACCGCGCAATCAATGGCTGGCCGCGAGATGAATCGTCATCTCGCGGCCGTTGTTTCGTTCCGTCGACCGAGCGATGTTTCTATCGCAGGCGAGGCGATAACGCCGAACCAACTTCTGTGCCGCTCGAAGCTAAACGAAGTGATGCAGAAACGGAGAAATCGATACAGCACGGCCCCATATCGAGCTGTTCAAGCAGTTGCTGAAAGTCAGCGCGCTCCCGAAGAGAGTTGAGACTTGAGTCTTGGTCAAAGTGCTCTCGACTCTCCGCAGTAGAGAACAATCCCTGATCTGCAACAACCTGTAGCGTCTCGACGGCCCGAGTAGCATATTTGTCGCTTAGGAATTGTTGCTGTGAACCGTCCACATCGTTGTCATGGAACGCGGCCACAGAAGCCAATGCCATGGCAGTCGCAGCGTTGTATAAAACTCCTGGGCTAGGCTTCGACGCGCTGGAGTCGGCGCCAACCACGATGTTGTTAGCCTCCTGAAATGCTTCCCTATGGCGGTTGCCCCTCGCCAATGCAATGGCTCGGTTTACTCGGAACAGATTTAGGCGATCACCCTCTGCAAACTCGGTCGCGCTCGCCCAATCCGCTGCGGAATTATCCCACTGACCTAACGTTCGGTAGGCTCGAGCGCGACCGCTGTAGCCGTTACGCGCGAAAAACCTCGCAATGGAATGTTGAGGTGCGCCTTCCAAAACAGAGTTAAGTACATCGAGTCCCACGCTGTATGACGATATGGCGCTCTGTAATTGGTCTAATTGGTCGGCATATAGGTGGCCCATATTGACGTTTATGCCCGCGCGATAGACGGCAAATTCCAGATTCATTGGATGCTCAAGCGCAAGTTGTTCCCTGATCTCCAAAGCACGCTTGTATGCGGCAAGCGCCTCATCTGGGTTGGTCCTATGGTGGAATTGACCAATATGATCGTACGTTCTTGCTAGGTCGTCTCCGAGTTCCGTATCCATCGGTTCGCCGCGACTAAGCCGCTCTCGAATCTCAAGCGCCGCCGTGAATGCATCCAGAGCTTCCTCGCGACGTCTGCTGTTCACATACAATTCTGCAACATTCGAGTAATCGTTCGCTAAGCCTTCTTGATAGTGCGTATTAGTGGGCTCGATGCCAACTAACCGCTGACGAATCTCAATCGATTTTGCGAACGCTACCAAGGCTTCTTCGGGGCGACCGCGGTCCCTGAAATCTGCTCCGAAGATTGAGTGGCTGGCCGCCAAATCGTTTTGATACTTTGTTACTCCCGGGATCTGACGCGCCAAACGTTCTCTAATCGCCAAAGCGCTGCGAAACGCTAGAAGCGCCGGTTCGAGCTCCCCCCAAAGCCTTGTATACCAATCCTAAGTCCTGGTAGCTGTCACCTAGCCTGCTTTGGTATTCCGTCACCGTGGGGTGGTCATGGACCAAGAGTTCTCCGATCTCCACCGCCAAAGTGACCGCTTCTAGTGCATCCTCTCGCCGACCTAGTTTGTTTAGCAACATGCCTATGTTGTTGTGAAAACCCGCAAGTACGCTGCGATGTTCCGACTCAAGTGGATTTTCGTGTGCCAGCTCTTCCTGAATTTCAATCGCGTCCTCGAAAGCCGTCATGGATTCATCATTGTTCCCGGCGGCGCGTTCCAACAGACCGATGCTGTTGTAAATTGTTGCCAAAGTGCTTTGGAATTCAACACTCTCCGGATCCTCTCGTGCTAACCGCTCGCGAATTGCCAAAGCCTGCGTATACGCCGCTCGCGCTCGCGCGTCGCCTGTCGTCCGGTACTCTACGCCGATGTTGTAGCGGCAGTTTGCCAAGTCGCTTTGCAGCTCCAAATCCAGAGGGTTTTCGATGACCTGTTGCGTACGGATGTCCAATGCTCGCGTAAGTGCAACAAGCGCCTTTCTCCTTTCGCCGGTCGCGCGATACGCGAGACCGATGTTGCCATAACAATTAGCGAGCAACTCTCGATACTCCGCATTAGACGGATAGTCGTGCACAAGGTCTCTGTAGACTGCAATGCTTCGAGAATAGGCGCGGATCGCCTCGGCGGGATCTGCGCTTGTTTCGTGAATGAGGCCAACTCTGAACAACGCAGCAGCGACCTCGGAGCGTACTTCGGCGTCGGCTTGTTCGGCATGTTCTTCAACGTATGTTTCGTATTGATCCAAGGCGAACGCCAACAGCTTCGGGATCACTTCCCTGAATCTCGGATCCTTGAGCAGCTCTTCGTTTTCGACGACATCCACATATTGATCGATTGAGCGTCGCACGTCGCTCAAGGCATCCTCGGCACGGTTGTATTCGTCAGTTTTCTCATTGAGTGCCACTTGCCGATCGATGGCCAGCACCGTTGAAATGACGGTTCCCGCGACCA
>CALJLD010000132.1 GCA_937982665.1 uncultured Planctomycetales bacterium | reverse complement strand
GACACTTCCTCCGCGTTGGAACGCTTGAATACACTGCAACGCCGCAAGTTGGACACCGGCCCTGTTCGCGAATTGCAACAAATCGCTCGCAAGATGTGTCGCGCGAAAGAGTATTGCCGCGAAGGCAAATACCGCGACGCGGAACGCCTGTACGCGGCAGCGAAGGCCTTACGGTCTGACCTGGACTGGCTGGAAGAACTGCGGCTGACCGCCGAAGACAAAGAACACCTGTTGCGATCGGCGCGCGAAGACCTGCATCGCGCGATGGCCGCAGAAGACTGGACGGCGGTTGTGACCGCTTCCGAAAGCGTGCTTGATCTCGCGCCGCACGACGCGATCGCCGCGCAAGCGCGCAGCAAGGCTTGGAAGACCGTTGGCGCGAAGATGCCTTCGTTCTCCGGTCTGACGCCAGTTCGCACAAATGGCGATACCAAAGTTGGCCACCAGAATGTGGTCGATACGGATATCGCGCCGGCCAGCCCTCGCTTTCAGCTTTGGATTGATGGTGTCGGCGGATTCCTCGTCTGCGAAGGCGACGATCTGATTATCGGTCAGCCATCGACGGCACGACGCGTGGACATTCCGATTTTGGGTGACCTTTCGCACCGGCACGCCAGTATCAAACGTTGCGGTGACGGGTACTTGCTGGTCCCCAATCGCCAGGCCCGCCTGAATGGGAAATCCATCAGCGAAGCGATGTCGTTGTCGGACCGTGCCGTGATTGAATTGGGTAGCGGCGTCCGGTTGATCTTCCGTCAATCGCATCCGTATTCCGCGACCGCGACACTGCAACTTGCCAGTTCGCACCGAACCCAACCTGCCTGTGACGGCATCATTTTGATGGCGGACAGCTTGATCCTGGGTCCGGAAGCCAACAGTCATGTTGTTTGCCGCGACTGGAAGACCAACGCGGTGCTGTTTCATCGCGGCGAGGCGTTGCATTGTCGCAGCGAAGAGAACTTGGAAGTTAACGGGCAGCCCTATGACAGTGAGTCGCCGCTTCCCAGGAACGCGCAAATTGCGGCGGAAGAGTTTTCGATGAGCTTGGAAGATTTGGGCGAATGAATGAGTTACGCAAGCGAATGCCAACCATGAAGTCTTTGGCAGATCAACGGTGGCAATCGCTGGACAGATGGAAATGAAAAACGCTACTTTGGAACCCCGTGGTGAACCAATGGACCTTCGAGCGACAACTGCCGGCGAACCGAGCCCACCTTCGGGCGGCTCGATGAAGTTCGCGTATCCCAGCGGGTCGCGACCGCTTGACGGATATGCGATCAAGCGCGGCGTAGGTCGGGGTGGTTTTGGCGAAGTTTATTACGCCACCAGCGACGCTGGGAAAGAAGTGGCGCTCAAGCTGATCCGCCGCAATCTGGATGTGGAACTTCGCGGCGTGATGCAATGCTTGAACCTCAAGCACAACAATCTGATCGGCCTGTTTGATGTTCGCCAGGACGATAACGAAGACGCCTGGGTGGTGATGGAATATGTCCGGGGCGAAAGCCTGGGCGATGTTGTTGACCGCAATCCGCAGGGCATGCCGATTGACCAGGTGCTGCATTGGATGCGCGGGATTGGTGCGGGCGTGGCTTACCTGCATGATCAGGGCATCGTGCATCGCGATCTCAAGCCGGGCAACATCTTTGACGATGACGGCACCGTCAAGATTGGCGACTACGGTCTGTCCAAGTTCATTTCGGCCAGTCGCCGCAGCGGCCAAACCGAGAGCGTAGGCACCGTCCATTACATGGCCCCGGAAGTCGCCAAAGGGCGCTACGGCAAAGAGGTGGACGTGTATGCCTTGGGCATCATCTTGTATGAGATGTTGACCGGACGCGTGCCGTTTGAGGGCGAAAGCGTTGCGGAAGTGCTGATGAAGCACCTGACCGCTGAGCCGGACCTGAGCGGGATTTCCGAGCCGTATCGTTCCGTCATTGCCAAAGCGCTGACAAAGGACGAAGAGCGGCGCTATCGCAACGTACATGAGATGCTGGCGGACTTGCCAAAAAGTGGCGCCGCTGGTGGTCCTCCGCCTCCGCGACCTCGCGCTGTTCCTGTTGCCGCTGCCACGGCAGCCGCAGGCGCGCCGGTTCTGGAAGCTGTGGACGAAGGCGAGCCCATCTGGCGGGCGATCCGCAGTACGGCCGCACAAATGCGGGACGCTTGGAATGAAGCCAATATTCCGAAGCCGCTCCGCGTGATACTGACAATCCTCGGGGTGATCGTCCTTGTCTTCACTTCACAATTGTGGGTCACGGCGACGGTCTTCTTCCTGATCTTCTACGGCATCTATTATTGCATCCGCGCGATGATCGTAGGCTCAAGCAGCCCAACTCCCGCCAGCGCGGCTGCTGCGCCTAGACCTGGTCCTCCGCCGCCAAAGCGCGCTGGTGGTCCACCGCCGGTGCGTAATCAAGGTGCACCAGCGGTTCCGGTTGCTCATCGCACGCCGCGAAGTCAAGGTCGGCCGGAACGTTCGCTGGCGGCGTTGCCAATCAAGCCCGTCCGAGAGCGTTTCAGTGATCTGTTGGGTTCGCTTTTGATGTCCGTGGCCGTTGCCGCGACAGTGGCCGTTGTGATGACGCTGCTGTTTGGCGCTGCTGCCGGGGCCGAGCATTTCGCGTGGCTGTTGTTGATCTCCGTCGCAGGCGCTTGGGGTGTGCTCATTCCCGCGAAGCTGTGGGAAGGCACCAAGGGTGAACCCATTCTGCGGCGCTTCGTTTTGCTGTGTGTTGGATTGGGTTTGGGTGGCCTCTCCTGGCTGATTCAGTCCGTCTTGATGGTCGATCTGAATCCCAATTCGGAATTCATGTGGAATATTGCCGGCGATTGGAATGCCGTGCTCACGAACATTGGCGCCTTGAAGGTCCACTTAATGTACTTCGCTTTCCTGCTCCCCATCCTGCGGTGGTGGAAACAGGCGGATCCGCTTCGCTGGAGTCGATTCAGCTTGTGGGCAAGCGGCGTTGCCGTGCTGTGGGCATTCCTGCTGGGATCCGTCTTCCCGTTCCCACAACCGTGGGGAATGATGGTCGCCGCTTCCATGGCTGTCAGCATTCAACTGGCCGCGCCGTGGATGGACCCACACTCCCGCATGGCTGCCAATGGGCAAAACGGCGATCCATTGGTCAAAGTTGGCGTTTACACACAAGTTTAAGGTTTCGCGCAAGAATGGTCTGAAGTCGCAAGAATCGGACGTTATTGGCGAAGACAAGTTAAGAGCGAAAGCTATTTGGGGCTTCAGGAACTTTTGCACATCGTTGATGAGCAAGGAACTCTACCGTGAGAATCAACGGCGTATCACTCGGACCGATAGAATTCGTCATCATCGCAGTTGCGATCGCGTTCTTGTTTTCCATGATGGGCAAACGTCGTTGCTCCGGTGGCGGCGCAAAGTTTGTGGGCTTCGTCATGGTGATGCTGGCCGTTGGCGCTGTGGTTTTCGCGCTCAAGTCTCATCGAAGCGTCGTGAAATCACGTGAGGGTGTGCAAAGCCACGAAGAGTTTGGATTCGCCCAGGGTTGGCATGGCGATGAGTGGGAAGGCGTGCCCATGCATGCGTTCCCGCAAGTCAACACAGAGTTTGCTCATGAGCATGGGCAAGACCTGGTTAATTGCCAGGCTGTCTTTTTGCCCCCGGACGAAGATGGCAACACGCTGGTTCGCGTGGCAGTTGATGTTGACCCTCAATGGCGCATCTTCGCATTGGGGCGACCTCGCGACCGTTCCGCCATCCACTCTGTTTCGCAACTCAAGCTTGCCCAGGCAGATTGGAAATACAAGATCGCCGGCAGTCCGCGCCCGGAGTCTGAGCCGCTGATGGATGGTCCATTCTTGTTCCACAATGGCCGCGTAATTTGGACCATGCCCATTCGTTTGGAACGCGGCGTTGACGCCGATAAGTTGCAAGTCCGCGGAACTGTGCTCGCTCAATTGATGAAAGATGGAATGCCGGTGCCAGTGGACCGCCAGTTTGTGGCAACCTTGGCAGCCGCGGATGATCTCTTGACCAATCTGGATCCTCCGGGCCAAATCGAAATCCATCAACAGGTCGCCGCACAATCGAATTCCAACTCCAACTCCAATAATTCTTCAAACACGGAATCCAACACAGAGAACGCGGCAGCCGGCGTCAACGCTCAGGTTGCCGAGGACGTTCCCGCACCGCCGCAGCAAGTTGACAACCCCAACCCTGCGCCCGATGCCGCCGTGCCAGTCAGCACAGAATTACCCGTTTACGCGGTCTATCCATACAATGATCCCGCGTACGATGAAGAAGCCGAAAAGAAGGAGCGTGGCAGTTGGATCAAGGGAGCTCAAGATTACAAGGCAGTTGACAGCAGCGCGTTCTACACAACCGTCCGAACCGAAGCGCATCACAAGAACAACCTGGAAGGCCGGCTCGAGGAGTTCCGCCAGCAAGTCCAGGCGCGCGTGAACCACTACATCGATTATGAGTTGCTGGAACGCGGCGCAAGCCGGCACGTGAATCTCTCTTACGCTGAGATCCGCGACAAGATCCTCAAGGTCCAATACACCGAGCCTGGCGACACCGCGATCGATGACGGTGGTAACGAGATGGACATCACCTATGGCCGCCTCGTCTTCACTCCTGAAGTTAACGAAGAGATCCGAGAACGATACAAGAATGAAGTCGTCGGCGATCGCATCGGATTCTTTGGGGTCATCGCAGGCATGTGCCTGGCCTTTGTCGCCACTATTTACGGGTATTTTCGGGTCGATACGGCCACCAAGGGCTATTACAGCGGTCGGCTGAAAATTGCGGCAATTGCCATCTGCATCTTGATCTTAGGGGCAGGTAGTGGAATCCTGGAAGAATTCGGCAGGCATGGCTTTTGATCTGGCATCCGCCCTTTAGGTCAAGGGTTGCTGAAACAGGGAGGCAAGATCCAGCACGACGGCGATCAAAAACGTCAGCAAACACGGCACTTGCCCAACGCCTGCTGCTCACAAGATTGCGGACATCCCCACTTCCAAGAGGCCGCATGGCTTCACCGAATGAACTCGACAACTCGATCGTGGCCCGCATTCGTCGCAGGGATCAAGACGCATGGAGTGAGTTGATCAACAACTACGAAGGCCGGCTGCTGGCTTTCGTGGAAAGCCGGCTCCGCAACCGCTCCGCCGCTGAAGACATTGTTCAAGAGGCGTTCATCGGCTTTGCCACCAGTTTGCCGAACTACGATGAGTCGCGCTCGCTGGAAGGCTATTTGTTCTCGATCGCCGCGCACAAGCTGACGGATTATCTTCGCCGCGAGGGTCGCCGTCCAACAATTCCGCTCGCGCCGTCATCTTCACCGTCTGGTAGCAGTTGGGACCTGCCGGGTTCCGCGCGCGGGCCCAGCAGCATCATGCGCTCCGGCGAGCGCAAGCAAATCGAAGAGCAGGCTTTGGTTGAGGCGCTGAATGAACGCCTCGATTACTGGCGCGAGCGCGACGATTGGGAAAAGATCCAATGCATTGAGTTGCTGTTCGTCCGCGGCTTTGCCAACAAAGAAGCGGCCGATCAGTTGGGCATTTCGGAACAGACAGTCGCCAACCACAAGTTTGATTTCATCGCCAAGCTCCGCAATCACATGCGCAAGAAGGGCTTGCCGTACGATATCTTCCCCGAACTCGGCAGCCGGGCGGGAGCCGACAGAGACTGACACTTGTTATGGCCGAAGAATTCACCAACACGGCTCTGGAAGCCTATCTGGACGAAGACCTGCCGCCGGCGGAAATGGCCCGGATTGAAAAAGCTGCGCGCGATGATCCTCGCTTGAGCGAACGATTGGCCGATATCAACAGACGCCGCAACGCCGGCGTGCATACGTTGGGAGAAATCTGGCGACGAAACCGCCTCACTTGCGCGCGACGTGAACAACTCGGCGGTTTCTTGTTGGGCACGCTCGACAAGCAAACAACTGCTTACATGAAGTTCCACTTGGAAGTGATCGAGTGCCGCGTCTGCCAGGCGAACCTGGACGACCTCAAGACCCGTCGCAAACAATCAGACGAGTCCGTGCATCGCCAGAAGCGCTACTTTGAGTCCAGCGTTGGCTATCTCAGTTCTGAGCGCAAACAATAGCCGGACAAGAGTTGTGCTTGCGACGCCGCTGACTTCCTTCTGCGGTATCTTATAGCTGTACCCAATAGTGGCTTTGATGCGGATTGACGACGCTCAACGTGATATCCGCCAGGCCTTCCTGGGAGGTTTTGTTGGCCAGCTGGTTTCCGCGGTGTTGTGGCTTGTCTCCGCAGCGCTGGGCACATGGGGCGACCACCGCTATGCGATCGGCGTTTTGGTCTTTGGTGGCGTAGGTTCTTCCCGCTCACCGTTTTGGGATGCCGACTGCTTGGCAGGCCTCCTATGAAAGCGGAAAACCCCCTTGGCCGCTTGGGCATGCAAGTGGCGTTTACCGTACCAATCACTCTGCCCGTTGTCGGCGCGGCGGCGCTTCACAAGCTGAATTGGTTCTATCCAGCGTTCATGGTTGTGCTGGGAGCACATTATATGCCGTTTGTTTTTCTCTACGGGATGCGGATGTTCTACTTGCTGGCGGCGGTGTTGATTGGCGCGGGACTGGCCTTGGGCATGTATTACCAGCAGAGCTTTTCCGCCGGAGCCTGGTTGACCGTGGCCGTGCTCTTTGTCTTTGCCGTGGTTGGCTACGTCATCGCCAGACGCGAAGAAGCCCAAATTGCTCCCGCGGCATCCGACTAACCAGCAGGTTATTTGGGCCGAGCTGCAAGCCCTGCTGTATGGATTCGCCAATTCCGCTACAACAAGCGAATCGCCCGACACAGCTCCCCGGCGAGAAATCCCGCGCGGCCCCAGTTGATTCTTTGCCCATGGCTTCAGAACCCATCATCACCGTCTCCGGCTTGCGAGGAATCGTCGGAGAGTCGCTTACGGCGGATGTCGCGTCGCGCTACGCAGCGGCATTTGCCGGTACGCTCAAGCCTGGTGTGTTCGTCATCACCAATGATGCGCGAAAATCGGCCGCTGAATTGGAAGCGGTGATTTCGCAAACGCTCGCGAAGCTTGGCTTTGACGTGCTGGTTGCCGGTTCCGCCGCGACACCGACGCTGGGCGTGCTGGTCAAGCAGCATCGCGCCGTGGGCGGAATTCAGATCTCGGCCAGCCACAATCCGGCCGAGTACAACGGAATGAAGCTCTTTTCCTCCGCAGGGCGAGTCTTGCCTGCTGATGCGGGCGCAACGGTTTTGCACCGTTACCGCGAGCTTTCCGATGTTGCGGAATCTGCTCACGCGGACAACGGCAGTGTTCAACGGTTGGAGGACGCTCTCTCTGCGCATTGCGAGGTTGTCGTTCAGTCCGTCGATGCTGATGCCATTCGCCGCAAGAAATTCCGCGTGTTGCTCGATTCCAATCACGGTGGCGGCGGTCCGTTGGGCGTGCGGTTGCTGCAAGAACTCGGCTGCGACGTCGTTGAGTTCGGTACGCAGCCGGATGCACAGTACGAACACCCTTTGGAGCCTACCGAAGAGAACTTGCAATCGGTGATGGCTTTGGCGCGCGAACACAATTGCGACGTGACGTTTTGCCAAGACCCGGATGCGGACCGGTTGGCGGTGATTGATGAGCACGGCCAATACCTGGGAGAAGAACTCACGTTGGCGTTGTGCGTCGAGCAACGGTTGCGGCAAAAGGTTGGTCCGGTTGTCGTCAATTGTTCGTCCAGTCGCGTGACGGAAGACATCGCCAATAAACACGGCGCGGCGTATTTTCGCACGAAAGTTGGCGAGGCAAACGTTGTGGACCAGATGCTGGCTGTTGATGCCGTGATAGGTGGCGAAGGAAACGGTGGAGTGATTGATCCGCGCATAGTTTTTGTCAGGGACAGTTTCATCGGTATCGCGATGATCCTGGAAGCCATGGCAACGCGCGATCAATCGGTCAGTGCTCTGGCCGCCGAGTTGCCGAAATACGAGATCGTGAAAACCAAGGTCGCGATGTCGACCGAACAACTTCCCGGAGCTCTCTCGCGGTTGAAGAATCACTTTGCCGAGGCAACAACCAGCGAACTGGATGGCCTTCGGCTTGATTGGTCCGACAAGTGGTTGCTTGTCAGGACATCAAACACGGAACCCATCGTCCGCATCATCGCCGAAGCGACAACGCGCGATGATGCTTCGGCCCTTTGCCAAAGCGCAGCAAACGTCCTATCTTCCGGCGGTTGAACGGGTGTGTGGCCCAGAGTGGGTTTCGTTCAGATTTGACCGTAGTTATTGAATACTCTATAGTTACGTGATTGGTGACTCGCCGGTCTTAGCCACGTTTGCAAAAAACTGGCCGCACCGGCAATTCAAAATTCCAGACAGCTAAAAGCGATGAGTATTGGCGAAGGCAGCGGAACGGATTTTGCCACCATGCGCGGGCGAGACTATCCGACCTTGCGCCAATTTACGGTTTTCCTTGAAAACCGCGTTGGGCAACTCTTGGAAGTCATCCGCCGCTTTGAAGGCTCTCGCGTGCGCATCGTCGCATTGACGATTTCCGAAGCCGTCGAGTGTGCGTTCGTTCGGTTCCTGCTCAGCCACCCGGAACAGGGTCAAGAGATTTTGGAGCGGGCGGGATTGGCGATTGTCGAGTCAGACCTGATTGGTGTTGAGTTGCCACAAACGCCACAGCCGCTGTTGCGAGTCTGCACAGCGCTGCTGCAAGCGGAGGTGAACATACTCCAAACCTATCCCATTCTTGCCCGACCGCATGACAAGCCGGCCGTTGCACTCATGGTGGATAACATTGAGATGGGGATCGATACACTTTCCAGCAAAGGCTTCAACATGCTTACGGAAGCCGACCTGATCGCCGACGATTGAGCCTGTTCAACTTCAACGCCAAGCATTGAACACTATCTAACTTGTTACTTAGGTTCCTATGGACGCCCTTCGCGCAGCAATTGGCCTGACCCCACTTGCCGCGTATCTGTTCATACTCGGCTTGATCAACTTCTCGAAGCGACCTCAATTGCGCAGCGGTGCGCGTGATTTGGCTGCGTTGGGTGTGGCGCTTGCAGGCCTGGTGCTTGTGGGCCCGATTGAACTCTTGATGCCAACCATCTTTGTTGCAGAGTTTGGGCCATACGCTTGGGGTTTGGCTTTGGCCATCTACGCGTCTGGTTGGTCTCTGTTTGTGCTTTCAACAGCGCCGCGATTGGTTGCATACAACATCGATGCCGATCGCTTTCGGCTGCTCGTTGCCGAGACCGCATTGGCGATGGATTCTGACGCCCACTGGGCTGGCGATTCGGTCGTTCTGCCGCAACGCGGGATTCAAGGCAGAATTGAGAGTTTTCCCATATTGCGAAACGCATCGCTGGTATCCAACGGTCCACGCCAGGACTTCACAGCATGGGGTGATCTGGAGAAGAACCTCCGCCGATCTTTGGAGACAGTCGAAGTTCAACGCAACCCACGTGGCGGCTTGATGTTAGCGCTCTCGCTGATGATCGTGATCGCGCTTGTGGTAAAATGGGCAATGGACGACAAATTCGGGCAAGCATTTGTCGACATGATCGGGCTCTGATGCCGTATTCCGCGTCAGTGTGAATTTCCTTGGCTTTTTTGCTGAGCCACTTGCCAAGGACTGCTTCGCCCGCCACCATGCTTACCTCTTGGGCAAGCTTTTCTAAGTTGCCGTTCGCGCAAAGTTTGCCCAATTCAACTCAATGGCCCTGTCGCACGGAAAACGTCTAAAGCGCGGGGCTTTTCATCGCGGGCTCGGATTACGCACGGAAGTCGTTCCTTCGCCTTTTCGCCGTAACCTGATTTGCTCTGCCCGCAATCCGAATCAATATGTTCATCCCGCGAGCGCCCAGGAGGTTTGGGAGCAACGCCGCGGATATCACGTGACCCGAAGGAGATAAGGGGAACATTTTCATGATCCGAAAATTCGGATTCCTATGCGCGGTGATCAGTACCGCGTACCTGGCGACAACGGTTGCCGCTGAGCCTGATGACGATCCTGATCGTGTCAGCGCTAAGTCGCAGCCGTTTCGATTGATGACAGCTGAAAGGGACAGCGCGTTTCGCAGGCTATTGCCGGAAGTTGACGATCCGAACCTGCAGGAGAAGTTTGAAGATCCGCGGCTGATCTTGTACACGGAACGTGAGATGCCGCAAGCGTATCAAGATTGGAGCACCATGCTGCCTGGCGTCCATTCGCCAACCTACAATATCTCTGCTGATGGCGGCGAACCTTTTGGTAACGGCAACCGAGAGTTCCCTTGGTCAACTCCTGCCGGAACACACCGCACGTCCAACGTTTCCACATTCAAGTTCTTGTGGTTGCCAGAAGATGAAAACGGTCGCGTGCAACCCGTCGTCTGGTATCGCAAGCGGCTACCCGGTGATAACTCCGCCGGCTATGCCTGGCTATTTCCCGTTGGCGCGCTCGTTGGAGAAGTTCTCTATATGACTGGTGCGGACGGTCGCGCGTATACCTTTGAGGTTCGCGTTCGTAATCGTGAAGAGGGCGCGTGGGGTGTTGATGTCTTTCGCCCATTCCCAGAAGCGGAAAGCCTCGCGCAGGCTATTAAAGATCGTCGTCCCGCTTGGGAAGATGATAACGAACTTGTCGCGCTGGTCAGTCATTTAGAATCCAATACGGCACTCCCCAAGCAGACTTTGCGAGACAGCCAGCCGGGCAAGGCCGTCTTCCGTCAGCAAATGGGAGTCGATAGCCTACCGCCGATCAACGATGGACTGGCTGCCGAACTTCTGGGCGGGACGCAGTTCAAATCGGTCTTGGCCGAATACTGGCGCATCGACGAGGCTGGCCTGGTGACATTTGCACCAACGACTGAAGATTCGTTCCACGTCATCCCGCAGAATTACGACGGCGGATTCGTCCAGCCGGATCGCGATTCTTGCATCCGCTGCCACGAAACGGTCGCAGCCAGCGTGCGTGACTTTAACTTCAGCCGAGACTGGTACGGACGAATCCGTGGGTCCGATGGGATTTTCTCATTCCACCCATTTGATCCGTCCACCATCAGCTACAACGGCTACGGAAACTCCGTCCGCATGCGTGGCTCCATGGAGCAAGGCGGCGTTTTGGAGCGATATGATCCTGACGTCCATCCCGTGGATGTTTACCAAACCGTCAAAGGCCTGATTCACTAAAGGCCATTTCCCAACGATTCGCCCTTGGCGATCACAACCGCTTCACAGCGTTTGACATACAGCTTGAGAGAATTGAGCCCAGGACTGCTACCAGCGGTCCTGGGTTCTTGTTTTCAACTTCATTCCAGGGTCAAAATGGCCCTGGCCAGTGGCCCTGGAATTGCGGTAAACTACGCCACTTGTCGGAAATCAGAGCCCGGCGAGCTAGATCTCGCCGATTCCCGCGTTGCGGTTCATAAAGGTCGCTGTCATGGCAAAGTCCAAGAAGAAGGTTGAAACGGTGTTTCTCGTCTGCGAGGAAACCGGCGATTACAACTATGTCCTGCGGCGAAAGCCTGGCGGTGAAAAGCTAAAACTCAAGAAGTACAGCCCGCGACTGCGGAAGCGCACGCTTCACGTCGAAAAGAAGAAGTAGCTAAGCGATTTCGTCCCGTTGTTTTCGTCCGGGGTTGAAATCCCAGTCACACGGTCGGTTGGCTCTTCCCTATTCTGCAGCCGGCGCTTGATCCATGGCGACTCTCACCGCGCTTGATTTCCTCTCGGCGAAATCGCCGCCGGAGATCCCTTCTGTAGTTGCCTGTTTTGGCGAGGACGACTTCCTTCGCCGCCTTGCTTGCGATCGCTTGCGCGAGACTTTGTTTGCCGATGGTGAGGACTTCTCATCACGGCGGGTCACGGGGAAAGACGCAGAACTGGCAACAGTGCTTGATGACCTGCGAACAGTTTCGCTCTTTGGATCGGACAGGACTCTCGTTCAGCTTGATGATGCGGACGAATTCGTGTCCAAGCATCGAGGGCAACTTGAGAAATATCTGGAAAAACCCTCAAACGCCGGCGTGCTGATCCTTGAGGTCCGCGCCTGGCCAAAAAACACACGGCTCTACAAAGCCCTGGACAAGACCGGTCTCCAGATTGACTGCGCGGCTCCCAAGCCAGCCAAGCTTCGTTCCTGGCTCAACAAGTGGTCGAGCGCCCGCCACGGTGCAAAGTTGGACGGTGCCGCCGCGGAGTTGTTGTTGGAAATCATCGGTCCAGAACTGGGGCTCTTGGATCAAGAACTTGCCAAGCTGGCGGCGTTTGCTGCGGAAGAGGCGCGCATTACCGCCCAGATGGTTAAGGAACTTGTGGGGGGATGGCGCGCCAAGACGACTTGGGAGATGTTGGATGCGGCACTCGGAGGCGAAGCACGCGAAGCCCTTTCTCAACTGGATCGTTTGTTGGCAGCCGGCGAGCATCCCGTCGCCTTGTTAGGTCCCATCGGCTTTACTCTGCGTCGCTTTGCCGCGGCCGCGCGAAACATCGATCGCACGCAAGCTCAACGCAAACGAATTACAGTGCGTGATGCACTCGCCCAAGCGGGCATCAAGCCTTTCGTACTGGCAAAGAGCGAACAACAATTGCGGCAAATTGGCCCCAAGCGGGCAGGCAAGCTTGATCGCTGGCTGTTGGAGGCGGACCTGGCCTTGAAAGGGGCAAGTCGGTTGGCTCCGCGATTTGTGTTGGAGCGCCTGGTTTGCAATCTGTCGAAAGCTGCCAGCGACCGATAATATCCCGCGGGACAATATCCCAGCCAGCAATATCCAGTTGAGTTTAGCGAACATCCTCGGGGACGCCGAGTTCGGCGCCCTCGCTCGCCACAAGTGTTTGCCGATACACACTTTGCTGGCAATCCCCGCAGCAGCCTGATAAGATTTCTATATTCTGGGAATTATGCGCGCAAGCCTCGTAGCTTGTTCGTTGAAACGAACTGAACAACGCATCCCTGATGGGGCGGACAAATGTTCGGAGACTACTCGCTCACGTTCGGCAGCCCTTGGTATCTGCTGCTCCTGGTGCTGGCTGTCCCGGTTTGGATCATCAGCGTCCGCGGGATGAGGAGCATGGGCCGCTGGCGACAATGGCTTGCGATAGGAATTCGCTCGCTTGTCTTACTGCTGCTGATTGCCACCTTGGCTCAGCCCATGTGGGTGCAGCGAAGCGACAAGCTGACCGTGATCTATCTGCTGGATCAATCGGCAAGCATCCCGGAAGGCCGTCGCCGCGAGATTATTCGCTACGTGAACGAAGCCATCACCGAATTGCGGCAGGACGAAGACCGCGTTGGCGTCATCGCGTTCGGCAAAGACGCTGCCATGGAAATCCCCGCTTGGGATTACGAGGAAGGGCCCATCCCCGAGTCGCTCGAGTCACTGCTCGACCAGGAATACACAAACCTGGAAGGCGCCATGAAGTTGGCGCAGGGGACTTTTGAACATGATACGGCTCGCCGTGTTGTGATCGTTAGCGATGGCAAACAAAACATCGGCAATGCCGAGCGTCTCGCCAAGATCATGGCCGACCAAGGGATCGGCATCGACGCCGTTCCGATCTTCTACGAGAACATCGGCGAGGTCATTGTCGAGAAAGTCACGATGCCCACAGGCGTCGCCAAGGGTCAGCCTTTTGATTTGCGCGCTGTGATCACCAACACAAGCAACCGCAACATCGCCGGGCGATTGAGGCTGACACAGACTACGGACGGGCGAGAGATCGTCCTCAACCCCAATGAAGGCGTAGAACAAGGGTCCGCAGATGATCCGCAACACGTTGTGTTGCGACCGGGCAAGAACGTCTTCAAACTGCGCAGGGAGATCACTCAGCCGCACTTCTATGAATACTCTGCACGGTTTACTCCGTACGACCCCTCAATGGACGGCATGGTGGAAAACAACACCGCCAGCACGTTCACGCATGTCCGTGGCGAACAGCGCGTGCTGTTCATCTATCACGGCGACAAAGAACAACACGGTCGCCTGACGAAAGCTCTGCGTGAAGCCAACCTGGAAGTCACGGAAAGAGAAGCCGTAAACGCATTCTCCAGTCGCGCTGAGTTGCAGCAGTATGACACGGTGATCTTGGCCAATGTGCCTCGCACGGCCGAAGACGTGGAAGTGCAGCAATTCACCGATAGTCAAATCAGCATGCTCGTTGAGAACACTCAATATCTCGGCAGCGGGCTGGTAGTCATTGGCGGAGAAGATAGTTTTGGCGCCGGCGGTTGGACCAACACGCAGTTGGAAGAAGCACTGCCGCTGGATTTCAACATCAAGAACGCCAAGGTTGTGCCCAAGGGCGCGTTGGCTCTGGTGATGCACGCCTGCGAATTGCCAGATGGCAACTTTTGGCAAAAGAAAGTTGGTGAGGAAGCGCTCAAGACGTTGGGGTCGCGAGACTGGGCCGGTGTTGTGGAATGGAACGGGACCGAACGCTGGCTTTGGCGCGGCGGCATCACAGAGATTGGGTCCAACAAGAAGCGGATGATGAACCAGCTGAGCACGATGACCCCTGGCGACATGCCGGACTTCGACGCTCCACTGGCCATGATGTTGCGCGGCTTTAACGGCCTTCCCAACCAGGGGAAAGGCTTTGTCAAACACGCGATTGTCATTAGTGACGGTGACCCCACGCCGCCCAGCCGCCGCACAGTCAAAGGCTTTGTTGACGCTGGCGTCACGGTCTCAACTGTCGCCATTGGCACGCATGGGCCCGCTGGCCATCAGGTGATGAAGCAACTCGCCAACGATACCGGCGGCAAATACTACGTGGTCAACAACAGCAAAGCCCTGCCGAGGATTTTCCAAAAGGAAGCTCGCCAGGTCACGCGTCCCTTGATTTGGGAAGAACGGCCTTTCTATCCGGAGGTTCGCCAGGGCATGGAAATGCTGACCGGGATTGATACTGACAGCATTCCGCCTCTCTCCGGCTACGTGCTGACCAGCGTCAAAGAAGCCAAAGGTGTGGAGCTGGGTTTGATGGCGCCGGAACCCGGCGGTCGCGAGAACGCAGTTCTTGCCGCTTGGCATTATGGGCTGGGCAAGGCTGTTTGTTTCACAAGTGACAGCGGTGCGCAGTGGGCCAACGAATGGACGCAATGGGACGGCTACGACAAGTTCTTCACACAGATGGTCCGCTGGTCCATGCGGTCCAACAACGAGAATGGTGAGTTCACCGTTGCCCAGGAATTGGTTGACGGCAAAGTGAAGGTTGTGGTCACGGCGTTGGACGCAAATGATGAATTCCTCAATCAGTTGGATATCGTCGGCACGGCGTTGGGCCCGCCGATCGATCCGGAAGATCCCAGCACAGCCGCTCGCAACTTCAGTTTGCGACAAGTTGCGCCTGGCCGCTACGAAGGTGAGTTTGCCGCCGAAGAGACCGGCAACTACCTAGTGACGCTCATTCCCGGAGAAGGCGAAGCTCCCATCATGGCCGGCATGAGCGTCCCGTACTCGGCTGAATATCGCGAACGAGGCACGGACGAAGCATTGTTGGCTTCAATGACGTCTCAAGTGCCGGTCGGTGGCGAGCCCGGCCAACTGCTCGCAGCTCCCAACGGGACTAGTGCTCAAGCGGTGAATGACTTCTTGCAACTCAATTCTTTCCGTCATGACTTGCCGCCTGCGGAAAGCAGCCAGAAAGCCTGGCACTATTTCCTGCTGCTCGCATGCTGCATTTTCTTGGCCGATGTGTTTGTTCGTCGGGTGCAAGTGCACTTCCACTGGCTGCCGCCCGTTTACGCGAAAGTTCGCGACACGATCTTGCGTCGTGAACCGGCCGAGGCTCCGCAGGAATACATGTCACGATTGCAAAGCCGCAAGCGAGAAATCGCTTCGGAAATTGAGAGCCGTCGCGCGGCCACGCGGTTTGAGCCGGAACAAGACGCCCCAGCAGGAGTTGACGTTACGCGCGAAGCCGCGGGAAGCACGCGGCCCCAACGCAGCCAATCCCAAGCTCCGGCGGCCAACCTTACCCCGCAAAAAGAAGAAGAGACTTACACCAATCGCCTGCTCAAGGCCAAACAGCAAGTGTGGAAAGACCGTAAGAAATAAGTTGATCTCTCGAATTAAGACATCAGAATCGGCGACTTGTCCATCGCGCTTTGCCGCCGTCTTGACCTCAACTCAAAGCGCCACCCTTAGCAAGTTGCAAACAACTCGACCTACCGCGGAACAGCAAGAACAAGGAACACGTTGATGAGCATCGGGGAATCGATCGAGCAAAGAGCTGAAGAATTTGCCCAACGCTATAACGCCGTTCGCACGGAAGTTGGCCGTGTCATTGTGGGCCATGATGACATCGTGCATGGCGTTCTTGCGTGTTTGTTTGTGGGTGGGCATTGCCTGCTGGAAGGTGTTCCCGGCTTGGGCAAAACGCTGCTAGTTCGCACGCTGGCCAAGACGTTGGACTTGGACTTCTCTCGCATTCAATTCACGCCGGACCTCATGCCGGCGGACATCCTCGGCACCAACATGGTTGTCGAGACGCCTGACGGCAAGCGAGTGTTTGAATTCCAGAAAGGGCCAATCTTCACGCAGATTTGCCTGGCGGACGAAATCAACCGCGCGACGCCCAAGACGCAGTCCGCGATGTTAGAAACCATGCAGGAAGGCACTGTGACCGCGGCCGGCACACGGTATGAACTGAAGAAGCCCTTCTTTGTGTTGGCGACACAAAACCCAATTGAGCAAGAAGGAACTTATCCGCTGCCGGAAGCGCAGCTCGATCGTTTCTTCTTCAAGCTTGTTGTGGGCTATTCCGGCCGTGATGAGCTGTCAACGATTGTTGACCGGACCACGCGCGGCGAGATCATCGAGCCCAACAAGGTCATGGATGGCTCCGAGATCATGAAGTGGCAGGCATTGATTCGTGAAGTCATTCTGGCTGAACATGTCCAGGATTATCTGGTCCGCTTGATCTTGGCCACACATCCAGGTGGTCCTTTTGCCCCGCCTGTTTGCAATCAGTTCCTGCGTTGGGGTTCCAGCCCGCGCGGTGCGCAGACTCTGGCATTGGCGGCCAAGGTTCGAGCCCTCCTGGAAGGTCGCTTCAACGTTTCGTTTGAAGATATCCGCCGCGTCTATCTGCCGGCCATGCGCCATCGCGTGATCTTGAACTTTGAAGCTCAGGCCGAAGGCATGGAACCCGACCAGGTCTTGTTGAACATCCTGGAATCGGTCCCGGAGAAGGCGGATGCACCGCCGGCTGTGAGTCTGGCGAGCACATAGGGTCGGCAAAATATCCGGCATCTCGTCACGAGTGCATTCAAGCGAGCGCACCAATTGCGCATAGTCCACCGCGCTAACGAAATCGCCCCGTCCGCATCTTCTCGCCCATCATCAGTCCGCAACCGGATCCATGATGAGCTTGCCCTTGAAAGTAGGGCTCGGGGGCGGATGGATGTTGGCGCCGGCGTAGTCCGCAATGAATGACTCTACGTACCAGCCCGATTCCAGGTTCTCATGTTCGCGCCAACGTTTGAGGACCAGGGCAACAAAGCCTTCCTTCTTCTCGCCGTCTTCCATGAACCGCAACAGATACACAAACTGAAAGCGGTCATAACTGCGGCCAATGCTCTGCTTGGCGATGCTGTGATATTTGATTTCCACGCCGTCCTTCAGCCGGCCAAGCGTTGGGATGGGCTCCACTTCCACATAACTCTCTAACTCACGACTTTTTTGCTCCATCTTGTCGTATAGCTCGGCCAGATGTTCCGGGCTGGGGTCCGGCTCACGCACGTCCGGCTTCAAGGAAAGTTGGTGCAGTTTTGCAAAGTCTTCCTGTCGCGCCGCGTCAAACCATTGGTCAGCCACATAGCGGGCTTGTTCGACCAATGCGGCCTCTCTCCCGGAATTGAATGTGATCCCCGCCCCGGCGCAAAACAGGCATATGCACAAGCCCATCACAGCCAGAGGTTTGCCTTTTGGCGTGGGGCGAAATTGCGCAATCCGCACCAAGGCCGCGGCATTCAGGATCGCGGCAAATATTGGCACAATTGCGGCCGTGGTGCTATGAAATGCAATCGGCGATGGCAAGCTGGCCAGGAAGCCAATCACGGCCAAGGCACTCAGTGACTGATAGTCGGCCTTGATTTCGCCTTCCTCGCGGTAGGCGCTCATCTTTGTGCTATACAGCGAACTCATCACTCAAATATCGCCAGGTAGTCAGAGTCTTACAAATTACATGGTGTGAAGAATCGCGGCCTTGCCGGCCACTTCCCCCAAGCTTACCGCACACTAGACTCCATACGGAAGTGACCGCCAATTGGTCGAGAAAATCGCGGCATCAATCGCTTGGGGAACCCACAAATCCCTGGCGAAAAACTCAATCCCGCGGCGGAAAAACCGAGCGATTCGTCAAAAACGACTTCGGACCTACTATCAGCAACCGGAGTAGGCGGACAGTCACAATCCAAGTTCACCCTGATACTGTTGCACAAAAAGCGAACTCGCTGTCAGCGGGTGGCCAACAGCGAGTTCGTAATCTCAACCGTCCGCAGGCTATTGCCGCTCTTGCACGACGTACTCAACAGGGCGAATCTCAAGTTCGTTGTCAATCAGTTCTAGGGGAACAAACAACTCCTGCTGCTCGCCGTAGTACTTGACATAACGCAGGTAATTCGCCAACGAGAGCCGCGCGCTATTCAGCGCTGTCTTGTGCTTCTTGTCGATTTCGAAAGCAAGCTCTTGCCGCTGTTCCGCGGAAGTGATCATCTCACGCAGAGCTGTCTCGCGGGCGGAAAGTTCAGCCAATTCGATCTCGGCGGTGATCTTGAGTGACTCAATCGTCAGCGTGATCTCCTTCTGCTTCTCGTCAAACTGGTTGGTCACGTCATTCGCGCGGGCTTCCAGGATGGCTCGGCACTTCTCCACCTTGGCTTCTGTTCCCGCGACGTCAACGGTGAGCAACTTCTGTTTGGCCTTGAGTTCGACGAGCGTCTCGGCTTCCACGATGGGGTATTTCGCCATTTCCGCTTGCGCGGTGGATATCTTCTGTTCCAGTTCCTTAATCTTAGTTGGCATCTCATCAGCAAGCTTGCGGTTTTCGTCCACCTTGCCGACAAGATATTCCTGAATCGGATCATACGTGCCAAGTTTCTGCAGCCGCCGGTACGAGGTGATTATCTCGCGGGCTTCATCCTCGGTGATCTCGTTTTCTGAGTAGTAGCGAAGCTGAATGTGGTGTGAGTCAACATAAGTTCCTTGAAAATCCCTGGAATCGAAATTGCCCAAACGCTCGCCACCGCTTGTGATCAGGTAACGACGAATGGAAATTCGCCCATCCCGATACGCATCGGCGAACTTCTTTAACGGCCTCCAATCTCCAATTGTGTTCATCTTCTCATTGACAACGTCCGCGTAGAAACCTGCGTCAGCTTCACTCGGCCCGAGCATCGAACCAATCCGTTTCCACCCCCAAAGGAAATCACCTTGCCTGCTGATGCGCATACCAAACTCCGGCGGAAGTGCACCATCATCCGGCATCTCCCCGGCCGTCCGTTCCAGACGTGCGATCATTACGTATCTGTAATTATGGGGGCGACGCTCACCGCGAAACGTGTAGAACTCGACTGGCTCTTCCCGGCTGATGACATGAATGTCCTCGTCCGTGCCGGTTTGGAAATTTGCTTCGGCGCTGCTACCCGTTCGTAACGCAGAGCTTTCCTCGGCAGTGACTCCAGTCGCGGCGGACACAACGCACCAACAACAAGTCACTACGAAGAAAGCTCGTTCCACAAATAGGCGTATGGTCATGGTCGTCCTCGTTCTCGAATTTGATCCCGTGAAGTTGTTGTATTGATTGCGACGATGTCGCGATGTCAGATCCGCGCGGTCAATTCGCTGCGCGTCGTTCGATGTAGTCCAACGCGTCTTCATACTGCTCCTGCAATTCTGGCCGCTCTTCCAAATAGCCAGCGGCCGCGGTGAGTCGAGCAATCTGCCCCACATCCTCAATCTCGTTGACAAGCGCGACTAACTCGGCATCGATGGCATCGTGCTGCCGAATGTTGTCATTGGTCTTGTCCCCGTTGGTTGTGTTTGAAACACCACCTTCGTTGGCTCCGTTGTCATTGGATGCATGGTTTTCCCCGGCATGATCCGGAGTTGAACT
>CALJLD010000131.1 GCA_937982665.1 uncultured Planctomycetales bacterium | reverse complement strand
GGCTCCCTCGTCCATCGCATCTCGATTGACCACGTAGAAGTCGGTTGCCAACCGAATGTCACCGTGCTGTCGCAAGCTCTCCGCACGCACCTCGCCGTATCGTTGCCACAGCGTTTCATTCTTGGGGAACGCATCGACCATCTTGGTCCGTTCGCCATTCCATTCCGGATGCTTGTCGCGGCAGAGGATGTTGTCAGCCATATCACTGGGGCGAATCACGGTACATGGCATGATGCCCGAGATCTTCTTGCCAGGGCCTGCCAAGCCAAGAATCGCGCCAGCCAAGATGCTTTCGCGCGTCGCGCACTGGGATAGCGATCGAGCGGACTCGTCGGTTTGCGGGTCGTCGATGACCACAAGCGATGGCCGCATCGTCTGCCCGTCGGATCGTTTGTATTTCATCCCGCGAATGCGACCCGTGATGCCCGCGACCTTGATGATCGCGCCGCTGCCAACGCTTCCAGGAATGGTCGGCAACACCACTTCCCGGGCCGTCCAGCCAATGTGTGTTCGTTGCCCCTGATAGAGTTGGCCGTTACAGCGGTTGGCGATCCCATCGAGTGCCTGGATCGGATAGACGACCTCGGGATAGTCCTCGAGCAGCAGATCGTTCCCGTCGAGTTCCATCTTGATCGAGTCGAGCATGTCCATGGCATGGCCTTCGTCGCTGCCGATCAAGCAAACGAACTCACGATGGCCGTTGAGCACCGCCCAGATGCAGGCGCACTCACAGATGGTCGTCTTGCCCGATCCCCGCGGCATGGCCATTGCGAAGAGTCCACCACGCAGCACCGCCTGTTCGATGCGTGTGATGACCTTGAGGTGATCGGTCGACCAGGCCAGATGAAACGTGAGCGGGAAATAGGCTTCACAGAAGTATCGAAAATCGGTCGCGGCCTTCGCCTTCCGTTTTGGATCGACCACTTCCGGCAAGTCACCGATGTCGCGACCCGCGATCGCCAGCGCCACGTTGCGAGCGCGAGCCCGTTCCTTCAGCTTCTCATACGCATCGCCGTCCGGCTCTGACTTGGGCGCGTGCCGCAGCTCCACCAGCCACGCGACGTAGCGCAGCAAGTCGATGTGCCTGGCGTCGCCGATCCGCAGGCCGGCGCGGGTGCGATGGCGATGCAGCTGTCGTTCGCTGATCACCTCGCCAAGCGGTGTCGAATTGAGCAACCGGCACAGTTCACTGGGCCGGAGCTTTCGCGGGTCAGCTGCCACGTCCCATCCCTTTCACGAGCCACGCCGCGTAATGCATCAGGTTCAGTGTTCCATCCGGATTGGTTGGAGCGCCGCTCTGGATGTCTTGTTCAATCTGCTCCACCGGAATCTGCAGCTTCGCGGCAGCCGAGAGCAACTTGGCCGCCTGCGGTGGCGTGAGGCGATTCGGATCCACGGAGCCTGGTTCAGTCGACATGGTTCCCTCCATTTCGCGCACTCGGCGCCTGGACCAACACGTGGCCACACGTGGCGTTCCGCCTGACTTCTCGCCTCCTTGTTCGCATGTCTTGAGGGCGCGAACACGGGCGAATGTCGCGGCCCAAACGGGGCCCAAAAGATTCTCCGGAATTGCTGCCAGAAGCGCTTGATGCGTTTCCAAACGCATGGCTCATGTGTGTCATCGCGACGCGGATCGCGGAACACCAAACCACGGAGAAACGACCATGACCGACACGCACGAACCTTTCGATTACGACCTGGGCGACGACCTGCGAATCCTGCGAACGACCCGCCGCGTTTCCGGAGGCGGAACCTGGGTCGCGGGAACGATTGACGAGTTCCGCTTCGACGCCCTGGTCTTTCCCGAACACGCCGACAACCCGGATTGGGAACTCGGCGACAGCCGCATTTCCAAGCTTTGGATCGCCCGGCTCGACACGAAGCAGACGGTTTTCAACTGGGACCGCGGGCTCGACGTACCGGCTGCCACGGACAAGACGCAGGCGGTGGTTGACTTCCTCGCCGCCGGACTCGCCGAACACATCTACGCACGCTAACGCCAACCCAACAGGAGAACGACCATGACCATCGATGAATTGATCCAGCGACTCGAAGACTACCGCGACGAGATTGGCGGCGACGCCGAAGTGCGATTGATGACCCAGCAGAACTGGCCCTTCGAGAACACGATCTTCGGATTGGCGTCTGGCGAGGAGATCAACGCCGACCCCGAAGACGAGGATGACGACGACGTCGAGGCGGACCAGATCCTCTACATCTGCGAGGGCCAACAGCTCGGCTACGGAAGCAAGCGGGCCTGGGAGGTGGCGTACTGAAGCCGAAACGCGACCGGACAACACCGGCGCGTCGCGGTGGGTGGTTCCCACCGCCTGATGATGGCAGCCCAACCATCGCCACTCACGATTTGGAGAAGAACGATGACCACGAAGAAGACCACCACGACTCGCAAGGCCGCAACCGCCAAGAAGGCCACTGCCAAGAAGGCCACCGCAACCAAGGCGGCGTCGAAGCCCCGCGCCGCGAAGTCGGCCAAGGCCGGGACGCCAGCAGCAAAGCCGAAGGCGGACGCCAAGCCGAAGGCCAACAGCACCATCGCGAAGAAGTCCAAACGCACGTCGGCGCTCGACGCGGCCGCCAAGGTACTGGCGGAAGCCGGCGAGCCCCTCAACACCAAGCAGATGATCGAGGCGATGGCCGAGAAGGGCTACTGGACCAGCCCCGGCGGCAAGACGCCCCACGCCACGCTCTACAGCGCGATCCTCCGCGAGATCAACGGCAAGGGATCCGATTCGCGATTCATCAAAAGCGAACGGGGCAAGTTCGCCCGCGCCAACTAAGGAGCCGCCACGCCATGACCAACACGCAACCCGCACACGCCGTGGCCGACGCGCTTCGCAAGGTGGCCCGGCGCATCGACGAAGAACTGGGAGACGGCCTCCGCAGTTGGAAGATCGACGCCGAGGATCTGTTGCAGACGCTGCTCTCGGTGGCCGACGAATTGGATCCGCCGCTTCCGAAACCCAAACGCAAGACGCGACGCCAATCCCGCTAGGGGCCGCCCGTTGCCCCACACACGCCCGACGTTCGCCACGTGCGGGCGTTTTCTCGTGGCTGGGGTCCTTGGGCCAACTCGCTTTGCGATAGCCACACGGGCGGACGTGGCGCACCGGCAGAAAGCTGCTGCATTCGGGCCAACCGCGCTTGATGTGTTCCGAATTCCATGGCTCATGTGTCATGTCCGAACACGATCGCCACGAACCAACCACGGAGAAACAAACATGACCACCAAGAAGACCAGCGACCTCGAAACCCGGCTCCGCGAAGCCTTCCGCACGATGGACCCGCACCAGGCACAAGAGATTCGTGAAGCCTACTACAAGGCGGTCGAAGGCCTGCACACGTTGGCCGAATCGCTCGAGGTTGCCGACATCGGTGTGGGCGAAACGAACGACCACGCGCTGATCGAAGAGCATCTCAACGCCTGCATGGCGATCGACGCGATGAAGAACAGCCTGCTGGGCCGCATTCTCTGAGGTAAGACCATGACCACAATTCCGCGCATTGGCGACCGCATCCGCCTGCTCTCCATGAGCGACGACCCTCATCCGATCGCGCCCGGCCAGACCGGGACCGTGGTCGGTGTTTCGAGTTTCGGGGAAGGCGAGGACCGCTGGCATCAGATCGACGTCTCCTGGGATGACGGTCGGACGCTCATGTTGGCGACGCCTCCGGACCAATTCGAAATCATCTCCGCTGGCAAGTAGCGAACCGGCAGGTCCATGTCGATCGCCAGATCGATCTCGGCCTGCACGCCTCGACTCTCACGCCAGCCATCTAGCTGCAGCACCACGATCTCGTGGCAGCAGCTCATCAGCGCACGGTCACACCGCTGCCAGAACTCCCAGTCGGTCGGCAAGCCAAAGCGCACCAGCGGGTGGCTATGCACGATGGGAGAGAATGCTGGCTGGCCGCTATGGATCAGCTGCGCCGTTGCTCGGCATGCCAACTCGAAGCGTTGGTCGCGTACCTGGCAGCTGGCGTGTGAATAGGGACTGGCCAAGTAGATCATGCCGCTGCCTCCTGCGCGGCGACGCGTTCGGCCTTCTTGCCCGTGAACTTTTCCCAACGCTCAACGATCACATCCGTGTACAGCGGATCGAGTTCCATTAAGAAGGCCTTGCGACCTGTTTGTTCACAGGCGATGAGCGTGGAGCCGCTTCCGCCGAACAGGTCCAGCACGTTTTCGCCCATGAGAGATGAGTACTGAATCGCGCGGATCGCAAGCTCGACGGGCTTCTCCGTCAAATGGACCATACTCTGCGGATTCACCTTCTTGATCGACCACACATCCGGCACGTTCTTCGGACCGAAGAAGCGATGCGCCGCGCCTTCACGCCAACCGTAGAAGCACCATTCATGGTCGCCCATGAAGTCTTTACGCGTGAGAACGGGATGCATCTTGTGCCAGATCACGGCTTGCGAGAAATACAGGCCGGTCGCTTTGAACACTGGCGGGTAATTCGCGACGTTCGCGTAACCTCCCCAGCAATAGAAACCGTGACCGGGAAGTAGCACACGCGCGATGTTGCCGAACCAGGCCGCGAGCAATCGATCGAACTCCTCGTCCGAAACGAAGTCGTTCTCGAGCGGTCGGTCCTTCGCCCGCATCTTTCGCTGAGTCGGTTTCGACTTCTCGGGATGGCGTTCGAGATCGAACTTCTGATGATGCTTGTTGGAGAAGCTGCTGTTGCCCGCTGCGATGGCATTGTTGCTCCGCGGCTCGACCTTCACGTTGTATGGCGGATCCGTGTTGACCAAATGGATCGGTGCGCCATCGAGCAGTCGATCGACATCCTTCGGCTTACTGCTGTCGCCACAAAGCAGGCGATGATCCCCGAGAATCCACAGGTCCCCCGGTTTCGTAATCGCCTCGTCCGGCGGTTCGGGAACTTCATCCGGATCCGTGAGGCCCTCTTGGACGCCTGGATCCATCAGCTGGGCGAGCTCCTCTTGATTGAAGCCAAGCAGACTCAGGTCATATTCACACGTGGCCAGCTCGCCCAACTCGATCGGCAACAAGTCGTAGTTCCACTCGGCCAGCTCGCCGGTCTTGTTGTCGGCGATGCGATACGCCTTGATCTGCTCGGGAGTGAGATCCTTGGCGGTGTGGACTGGCACTTTCTCCAGCCCCAACTGCACCGCAGCCTTGTACCGCGTATGTCCACAAATGATGACGCCGTCGGTATCAACCACAATCGGTTGCCGGAATCCAAACTCACGGATGGATGCCGCGACCGCTGCGACCGCGTTGTCATTCAAGCGGGGGTTCTTATCGTACGGCCGAATGTCGGCCAGCTTGCGAAGTTCAATTTTCATGAGAATGCGTCCTCTAAGTGACGAATGGCGTTTTCCTGTCCGGGGCTGGCATTGAACTCGGTGGATGGTTCGAAGCCAGAGCGATGTCGATCGTTGGGTCTGCCCACGAGCTCGATCATGGGCGGGTTGCCTTGGGCGCCGGTGCCCAGCAGTCGCCAGGCACAGGCGTCGCACAAGTCATCAGTCCTCCACTTCGGACGCGTGTTGCAGATCAGACAGATGCGTCGATCCGGCAGCGTCAGCACCGTGCTGTTGTTCACGGGAACCTCCTTGCTGGCTGAAGCGGGAAATGCATGTGCCGCCGAAGAGCAACATGCAAAGCAGCGCGAACCAGGCGAGGTTCCAGAAGAACTTCTCCAGGCCCTTGGCCGTCGGCACCACGATCTCGTTGAAGCGATCTCGGCCCCGGGCTTCCTGCGGTGAATCGGTCATGTGTTTTTCCTCTTTCGTTGTCTGCGGACCTGGAAATAAAACTGTCTCGC
>CALJLD010000130.1 GCA_937982665.1 uncultured Planctomycetales bacterium | reverse complement strand
GCTCACGGTCCTGATGAAGCTCATCGCCACCGTGTTTTCAGTCGAGCCCAACGCCGAATAGAGTTGCAAAGCTCCCGCATTTTGACAGTCCGCGAGTCAACCCGGAAACGGTGTCAGCTCATTGAGATTGTCCTTGAGATCTCGAGAATCTAAGTGCATAAGGAGGGCGTGTCATTACGCTTGACAATCGTGGCAAGTGGCAATCTTGCACCGGTCATGTGTGCAAAGATCACCGCGACAACTTCGCCCGCATCGTTAACGACAGGTCCGCCGCTGTTTCCGCTGTTTGTTAGTAAGTCGCTCTCGACGACCATGGCGTCGAATTCGCCGTCTATGTCGCGAAACGTATCTCGCGCATTGTCACTCATGTAGCCCCATAAAGAAGGACTTCCGCGCGTGCTGGCCCCCACGGTATGCAGACGTTCTGCCCGCGTGGGGTCGGAATCCGCCAACGGCAGCGAACTGAGATCGCCCAACTCGTCTAGTTGAATGATCGCCAGGTTGCGTTCCAGGGCACTGTCAATAACCAACGCTGAGACGGGATCGGCATTCACTTCATACTCGTGCGGATCCGTCATTGGTCGCCCGTCCTCATTGAATCGCGGAGAATAGACCTGGACGTGATGTGAGCCTTCGACGACGTGGTCATTCGTGATCACGAGCCGTCGCTGTTCGTCAACGAGCCAGCCAGTGCCAAAAAGGTTCCCTCATCGGTTGCGTTTACAATCCACACAGTGCCCCGCAGTGTTTGGATATAGAGTTCCGGCGCAGTCAATGCGACCTGCTGTGCTATCGACGGAGGTGGTTCTTGGGCCACGGCCGGCACCGCCAGGGCGGTCACCACGCAGATCATCAAGACCTGAACAAATCTTCGAGGGGTCGCGATCATGATTGCTCTCCCGGTAGGGGATGACACGTTCGTGATTGATGCGGTCGAACGGTTTTCAGGAGAGAAAGGCGCGTCAAAGTGCGGCGATTTCATGCTACTGCAGAATTTTGAAAATCTTTGGCTTGGCACGGCGAGCCGGTTAGATTTGTAGTCTTGATTACGTCAACCTCGAAGCTTAGACCGCACGTCGAATATAACTCCTGCCTGCGGAGGCCGGTATGTCACAAGAGCCCGCGACGACCGAATTTCATCCGTCACGCACTCAATTGATTGAATTTGCCGAAGGGAAATCTGATGAGGAATCGGCCCAGTCGATCGAAGCACATTTGGAATCATGCGTTACATGTCTAGCCGTAATCGATCAGATCTCGCTGGGGGCCGATTCATTTGTTGCCAAACTTCGTAATCACGATGCGGCGCCTGGTGCCTCCAATGCTTCGCCCAACTATTCCCCAACGGAGGATCTAGGCCAGCGCACGAAAAACAAGGTTCCCAAGAAGACTGATCTCCCGGACCATCCGGACTATGAGATCACGTCAGAGATCGCCCGTGGCGGAATGGGGCGAGTCTTGGCCGGCAAAGAAATAGCCCTTAATCGTGAAGTTGCCATCAAGACTCTTTTGCCGGGCAGAGACGCAACGCGCTTCGTCACAGAAGCCGAAATCACAGCTAGACTTCCACACCCCGGAATACCGCCCGTCCATAGATTGGGTTTGCTGGAAGACAACAGTCCTTTCCTGGCGATGAAGTTCGTCAAAGGGCGAACGCTGGCCGACGCACTACATGCCCGCAGAGATCTGAGTGATGATCTCCTGCGATTCGTGCAGGTTTTTCAACAGATCGCACATGCTGTCGGCTTCGCTCACGCTCAAGGGATCATCCATCGTGACCTGAAGCCCAGCAACGTCATGATAGGTGGTTTTGGTGAAGTCCATGTGATGGATTGGGGCCTGGCACGAGAGCTTGGCAAGGAAAGCAGCGCACCAGAGCAAAGTGACGGAAGCGCTTCTGTTCTCGGTCGTCGTAAGACACGGGCGGGTGCTGTTATGGGGACGCCCTCATACATGGCGCCTGAGCAGGCGAAGGGAGACGAAGTTGACGCCCGCGCTGACGTTTTTGCCTTGGGTGGGATTCTAGCGGCCATCTTGACGGGCCAGCCACCGTTCCGTGGCAAGGATGCAACTGAAATTACAATCAAGGCTGCCGCCGCCGACACGACGGAGATTGAAAACTTGCTGCAGAGCAATGCAGCCGATCGTGAATTGGTCGAGATCGCATTGCAGTGCTTGAAGGTAGAACCAGAGCAGCGACCTACAAGTGCTAAAGAAGTCGCCTCAATGGTGGCCGAGTATCTGGAGAATGTCGACCGCCGGCTTCGCCAGGCAGAAGCGGACCGTGCCGCGAGTCAGGCAGAAGCAAGAGAACAACGCAAACGCCGACGGGCAATGCGTATCGCAGGTGGAATCATCTTTGTAGTGCTAACACTTGGCATCATCGGAACGAGTTGGGCGCTCAACGAGAAGACCAAGGAATTTGATCGCGCTGAAGATGCCCTGCTGGATGTACGGCGTTCAATCGACCAATACGTCGAAGTCGTGGAAAACGAAGAACTACTCAAGCATCCGCAGTTCAAAGAAGTCATTCCGAAGCTGTTGGCGTTCGCCTTGGAGCAATATGAGGCGTATGTCGAGGAACATGCGGGAAGCCAAGATGCGGAGACGAGGGCTCAAGTTGCACAATCTTTTTTTGAAATTGGCCGAATTTTTGCTATCAGCGGAAACTTGGAGCAATCATTGGAAGCCTGGAAGCAGGCGCTTGCCATCCAAGAAGACTTGGCACGCGAGAATACCAATGTCAATCAGCATGTCGAAAAGGCAGCAATGTGCCACCACGGGATTGGAAAGGCCTACGGCATTCTCGGGCAGAATGGAAGTGCAATTGAATCAATGCTTGAAGCGATCAAGCTATGGAAACACTTGTCGGATGAATGGCCGGCGCTTACGCGATACCGATCCGAACTGGCGAGAAGCGAGAACGGCCTCGGAGTCCTGTACTATGAAATCGGCCAGCTTGAGCAAGCTGAGGAATTCTACAAGTCGGCGCTTAAGACACGAGAAAAGCTAACGGCTGAAGACCCGACAGTCCCTCAACTTCAACGGGATCTGGCAGAAAGTTACAACAACCTCGGTGGAGTATGTAGTGCCGTCGGTCGAGTGGAAGAAGCGAAGCAATATTACACGAGTGCAATGGATATCTACAAGCGCTACGCCGACGATAACCCGACGGTTAAACAATATCGAATTGATCTTGCCGACGTTTACAATGACCTTGGGGCTGTGTTCAAACAAACCGGCAATAATAGCCAAGCATTGGGTGCGTATCATAAGGCGCTGAAGGTGCGTGAACAACTGGCCCGGGAAAACCCCGCCTTCCCCGACCTTCGAGCCGCTTTGGGCGACAGCTATTTCAATCTCGGAATTCTGCACCGCAGTAATAGTGACATCGCAAAAGCGTTGGACGCGTCTACGCGCGCGCTTGAAATTCGCAACCAACTTGTAAGTGAACACCCAGCGGTAGTCGAGTATCGGTCAGGGCTGGCCGCTATCTTTCTCAACCTTGGCAATTTGCATCGTGATGATGGTGACTACGAGAAAGCGTTGGAGTCCTACACACATGCGCTAGAGATCAGGCGTCGTCTTATCGACGAAAACCCGAAGGTAGTCGCATTTCAATCGGGACTCTCGGGAGTCTACAACAGCGTTGGGAATCTACATCGTGACAACGCCGATTATGAAGAAGCGTTAGAGTCCTACACACATGCGATAGAGATTCGCCGTCGGCTGGTCGATGAGAACCCCAAAACGATCCCTTATCATTCCGATTTGGCCGCCAGCCTTGTGGGTTTAGGCAACCTCTATAGCATTCAGGAGGACAGCGAGAAAGCGTTGGTGACCTACAAAGAAGCGCAGAACATTCAGATCGCTATTTCTAGCAGGCAGCCAGAAGTCGTGGAGTACCAACTAGATCTTGCAAAAAGCTGTCAAAATATTGGCATCACATACGCAATAGCCGGCGATCTGGATAGGGCGATCAAAGCCACTCTGCAGGAGCAACAGATTCGGGAAGGGATTGCACGCGATAACCAATCAGTCATTCAAAATCACATTGATCTGGCACAATGTTACACTTACCTTAGCGTTCTCTATCAAAACAAAGGAGAAAGCCTGCAAGCCGTGGTTTCGTACAATCAAGCGCTAGAGATTTGGCATCGCTTGGCCGACGAGAATCACACGGTGACGAAGTTTCGCCTAGCATTGGCAAAAACAGAGTACGACCTTGGCATTCTGCTTTTTAAGCTTGGCAATCTTGAGGAGGCAATCGAAGTAATCGCTCGTGAGTTGGCAATACGAAAACGGCTTGCGTTAGAAGAACCAGCGACAACTCAGTTTCAAGCCGATCTGGCGAGGAGCTACGTCGCGCTGGGGGAGTTGTCAACTAAAGCCGGCAAAAATGAGGTAGCCGTGGAATCATACCGAAATGCCACGCGCGCGATCTCGCTCGCATCAGCTGCTGCAGCCGTAGATGATTCACTTTCGCAAGATGACCGCGATGCTTTGCAAGACCAATACGCCTCCCGCGCCGTAAAGATGCTGACGACACTGGCCGAGCAAGACTACTTCGCCGGACGCGAGAATCGCAAACTTCTTAACGAAGACACTGATCTCGATCCTCTCCGCGATCGCGAAGATTTCAAAGAGCTGCTGCGCAAGCTTGGCGAAGCCAAAGACACTGATGGTGGCGGACAAGACGATATGTCTCCACAACAAGCAAAACCGGCCGCGTGATGACTGTGCATCCGCGGCCAGTTGTTGTACGAAACCGTTGGCAGTGATTGTATCGGATCACCTGCTCGCTTCGGCACAGATCTGGTACAGATTGTAGACCGATCCGTAGTTGATGACTTCGATCCGGTAGGTGCCGCTGGTTGTGGCCCACCACGAGACAAAGCAGATGTCGGTGATGCCGGTATCGTAGGCGACAAGGTTGCCCAGGGGATCATAAACGTAGACATCCAGGTCGGTGTCACCGTCGCCAACCACGCTGATATAAGCCATCTCCGCCAGTCCAAAGTAGGCTGTGTGCACGTTCGTGTCGTAGGCCGTGACTTTGTCGTATCGACATTGAGCGGCGGAATCCGCGGCCGATTCGCTGGCGCCAAACATCAACAGACCGGCCATGAGCATTGATTGGAACATGTTCATCTCCTTCGCTTTCGTCTTAAAATGTTGCGGGCAGTGACAGTTGAGCCCGCTGTTCACTGACTGATACGTGAGCGAGCGCCGATTCTTACACGGGCTTGGAATTCGCGAGTGGCGAGCCCTTCTCGGTAGTATCGTTAGCCAGGCTTTGTTCAACGCTTGCGCGGACTTGTTTCAGAGTGCGGCAGATGTTCACGGAAACATAGTTAGGATTGAGATCGAGATCTTCCGCGATAGCCTTGACGGACTGCCCTTTCAAATGCCGTCGCTCGAAGCAGGCCCAGTGCTTCGCGTCGCTCTGATTGCGGACGTCGTTCAGCGTTGAGGCAAGGACTTGCCCCTCGATGTCTTCCGGTTCAGTCGAACTGCGATGATTGAGTTGCACGCGACTTGCATCACGACATGCGTCCTTGGCGCGATCTTGCCGTTTCTCCTTGCGAAAGAAGTCAATCACCGCGTGCCTGGCCACTTGGTACAACCAGGTGCGAAACTGGCCTTGGCTTGGATCGTACTTATCGATTGACAGCCAAAGTTTGACAAAGATATCCTGCGTGACGTCATCGACGTCGCTGCGGGGAAGTCGTTGTCTCCGCACATACGCTTGGATAATGGGGCGAAAGTGTGTGTCAAACTCGCGCCAATGCGATTGACCGGCGGAATCTTGAATGTGGGACAAGAGTGCGTTCTCGTAGGTCGTGATGTCGGTTGGCATGGCACTTCTCCATGGTTGGGAACAAACGATTCAACAGGGAAAAGGCGCCAGAGCGTGCGGCGATTTCACGGCATGCCGCGTTTTTGACTTTTTCGTGAGATTCAGTGGAACAAGCCAAGCATGTCCAATGTCACTGATGTCAGTTTGCTGGAGCGTGTGCGAAAGACCGGCGATGAGGCCGCCTGGGGTGCATTTGCGCAGGTGTACACGCCGCTGATTGAGACATGGCTGCGGGCGAAAGGAATGACCAGCGGCTTTGCCGCCGATGTCCGCCAGGAAGTGTTGCTAGTTGTGCTACGTGAACTGCCTGGCTTTGAACACAACCGGAGGACGGGCGCCTTCCGCAATTGGCTGCGGCAAGTAACGGCCAACCAACTTCGCGCGTTTTGGCGCAAAGAGAATCGTGCCGCTCAGGCTCGCGGGCCGGAATTCTTGGCTTTGGCAGAACAGCTTGAGGACCACGACAGCGAGTTGAGCCGCGAGTTCAATCTGCAGCATGATCGGTACGTGCTGGAGAAGTTGCTGGAACTGATCGAGGCTCAATTCCAGCGCAACAGCGTCTCGGCTTTTCGCGAGGTTGTCCTTAAAGGGCGAGACGCGAGCGAGGTCGCGGAGTCGCTGGGAATGACCGTCAACGCCGTGCGTATCGCGCAGTCACGCGTGCTCCGCAAGCTGCGAGAGTTCGGCCGCGGATTGTTGGATTAGGTCACGGCCAAATTCGCCAGGAACGCGACAAGATCTGCAAACTGTTGCAGCGTGAGGTGATCCGTAAAGCCGCTTGGCATGTCCGAGAGGCCGACTTCAATTGTCTTAATCATGCTGCGATCGATGCGAATCTCCTCGCAGGAATAGTCTTGGACGATCACAAGGTCGGCAGTGTCCAAAATCAGCCTGCCTACTAGGATTTCTTCCGTGGTTAACAAGAAGATCGTTTCGTTCTTGCATCCGGGCGCAAAATCCTCGGACGGATCCAGGATGGGCTTCACGATTTTCTTCCCGCGTCGCCCGCGAGCCGATTCCGAACAGCGTTGGCGCTGCGTCGCTGTCATCGCCTGGTTCGAGAGAATGACAGGCACGGCGGGCCAGGTTGCCCAGCAAAAAAAGCTCACGACCACGGTGAGCGTTTCCCTCAGGAAAATCCTGCCGCCGCTTAGCGACGGGACGATCGATCCTGGACTCCGCATGTAGTGCGTCACCAGACGCGCCGAGGTCTGAAGCGACAATGTTGGCCAACGTCACGACGGCTGCAACAAGCAGTGCAATTGACTTTAGGAACATCGCAGGCCTCTTTCGTTAGAGTTATTGCCGGAACACTCGGCGTCAACTCTGCAACGTTGCTCTAACGTCAGATCTTTCACGCGGCGATTCTGAAATATCGGCTGATGTTGCGACGTATCAATTTGCACAAGCCACATTGACGGGCGAGCGACGCCGAATGTGTACTCGCCACAATCTTCGCTTTCAAAGGGAGAGAGCCATGCTTGCGCATCCATTTCACCTTTCGGTACGTCCCAAAAACGCAGAAAAGGATATGCACTCGACTACCGTTGGCGAAATAGCGTTCGCGGATTCACGGAAATCGAGATGGCATTGTTGGATCGCAATGGTTCCTCAAGCCCTGGGATCACTCGTGATCTTGGCGGTCTTTCTGCCGGTCATTCTGTGCATGTACGCAGCGTACTACTTGCATCAATCCGACTGAACCTTCGCGCACGAACGACCTGGATCTCCAACAAAGGTGCCGACATGTTTGCCATCGTCCTTCTCGTTCTGATAGCGGCTTGCATCCTAACATTTACCGTTGTGGCTGTGGTTGCAGTTCAGGTGGCCTTTGTTGCGCCGCCGCCCCCGCTTCGTCGACGGTTGCGGCAGTCAAACTCGCCGCACAGGACTAATTCAAGCTCGAATTCAACATCCGACGCGAGCTGTAGGAGCAGGAACAAGACCAATGTCCACAATGCAGCTTCACAGACACGCCTCACTGCCGGACGCAAGGAAGGAGATCGAGTCGATAGTCATGCGACTAATCGGCGTGCTGATAATCGGCGCGCAAGGCTCACTGCAGCCGGGCAGCAGTATTTTTCATAAGTTTCGTGGGATGATGGCGAGAGCTACGTTGCCGAATTTCGTACTGCGCATTGCGACCTATCGAGCCATCGCTCAAGCAGAGCGTTACGTCAATCAAAGCGAGCCTGGTGCGGCTCACTGCATCCTGCGAGTGGCTGCCAAACGGCTGGCAACTCTTGCGCGAAGCAATGCCCGTGGAGCATAAATGCATAGCATTTTTGCCGGGCTCGTACGGAAAATGCTTGGTGGCTGGATGCAGGCGCATGTAGATTTGGCGCTGGTCGCAAACCAGTCTTCAGCCCCGTCCGTCAAGTTATGCAATGCCTGATATTCGCCACCCCACGTTCGAGCAACTGCAGGCTTTCGCGAAAGGCAAACTGGATGAACAAGCTTCAGCAGAAATTGAAAGTCACTTGTCGTTGTGTGGCGATTGCTTGGCGTTACTCGGTGAGTGCGAAATTGCAGAAGACACTTTCGTTGCGAGGCTTGTCGATCGTGCTCAGCATGGAGGTACCGTTCACGCACGGATGCCGATGCCGGACTTGGAGGATTCTCCGCGACAGATTGGGCCGTTCAAGCTCCTCCAAAAAATCGGCGAAGGTGGCATGGGAACGGTCTGGATGGCCGACCAGTTTGAGCCTGTGCGACGCCGTGTGGCTCTAAAAGTCATCAAGACAGGCGTGGACTCGAAGCAGATTGTCGCTCGTTTCGAGGCGGAGCGACAAGCGTTGGCCATGATGGACCATCAAAACATCGCCAAAGTGCTTGATTGCGGTGTGACGGATGATGGCCGACCCTACTTTGCCATGGAGCTTGTGCAAGGGATTCCCTTCACGGATTATTGCGATCAAAACAAGCTCACGCTTAAGGAACGGTTGCAACTCTTCGTTCCCGTCTGCCAGGCTGTTCAGCACGCTCATCAGAAAGGCATTATCCATCGGGACCTGAAGCCCTCCAACGTGTTGGTCACGTTGTACGATGGCATCCCGGTTCCCAAGGTCATTGATTTTGGACTTGCGAAAGCCCTGCAACGACAGATTCACTTGACCGATAAGACGATGTTCACTGAGTTTGGCCAGGTTGTTGGTACGCTGCAATACATGAGCCCCGAGCAGGCGGAAATGAACGCGCTCGCGGTCGATACGCGGACTGACATCTATTCGTTGGGCGTCATGCTGTATGAATTGCTGACTGGAAGCACCCCGCTCGAAAAGGAGATGTTGGCACAGAACGCCTTGCTGAATGTTCTCGCCTCGATCAAAGAAACAGAACCTCCACGTCCGAGTGCACGCTTAAGCGATTCGGGCGACGCCATCACTGGCATCTCCGCCCAACGGAGGATTGCTCCGTCCAAGTTGCAGCAGATCCTGCGCGGTGAGTTGGATTGGGTCGTGATGAAGGCGCTCGACAAGGACCGTACTCGCCGCTATCCAACTGCCGCAGGTTTCGCAGACGACGTGCAACGGTATTTGAATGACGAGCCCGTTGCGGCGCGCCCGCCTTCACTGAGCTACCGAATCCGGAAGTTCGCGCGCAAGCACCGAGGATTCGTTGCCGCAACGGCGTTGGTTCTGACGCTGCTTATCACAGCGGTTGCGGTGTCCAGTTGGTTTGCGTACGAGGCAGACAACGCCCGAAGGGACTCAGAAACGAAAACGCAACAAATTGTCGCGGAAAAAGCCAATGTTGAGCAGCAACGAGATCGGGCAGATGGCTTAAGAGCGGTCGCCGACGCTGCCAAAGCTGAATTGGAAGTGAACCTCGCAAAGGCAAACAATCATTTGGCCGTTGCCCATTGGATTTCAGGCAACGTCGCTGACGCGCGCCAATCTTTGTCTGCGATCCCCGCTCGGCATCGCGAGATTGAATGGCGATTGGCCCAACGGGAGTTTGAAGGAAGTGATCTGACTTGCAATGGACATCTCAGCCCTATTAATTCCATAGACTACAGCCCGCGCGGAGACCGCATTGTTACAGCCAGCCGGAAAGGAGCTACGATCAAGACTTGGGATACGGCAACAGGCGACCGGGTGCGGACGTGGATTGGTCACCAGGATGAGATCACGTGCGTGCGCTTCTCTCCAGATGGCGCAACGATTGCTTCCAAGAGCAGCGATGGGACCATCAAAATTTGGAACGCAGAAAACGCACAAGAGTTACTCCGCATCGATTGCAACGGCGGTCGATACGACGACATCAACTTCAGCCCTGACGGTCTCAAGATTGTTTCGGGTACCTCCGAAGGCCTGGTCTGCGTATGGAATGCCAACACCGGTGAGGAACTCCAATCGCTTGAAGGGCATAGCGGCGCTATCACCAGCGTTTGCTTTAGTTCCGACGGCGCACTCATCGCTTCTGCAAGTGCGGACTCGTCTATACGGATTTGGGACGCAGCCGACGGCGCTGAAGTCAAATTGCTCAATCGCCACAACAATCGCGTGCTGAGCGTGCGTTTCAGCCCTGATGCAAGTCGAATTGTGTCTGGTGGCGATGACAGGCTACTGCGTATTTGGGATACATCGACTGGCGAGAATATCCGCACATTAGGCGGCCACCGCAGTGCAGTCTTCTCGGTTGAGTTCATTCCCGACGGGCGGCTCATCGCCTCCGCAAGCGCTGATGCGTCTATTCGGCTGTGGGATGTTGTAACAGGGAATGAAACACGCGTGCTCAAGGGCCATACAAGTGCCGTCGAAGAGATTGCCATTAGTCCAGACGGAAGCCGACTTGCTTCAGGTTCTTGGGACAAGTCAGCCAAGATCTGGGATTTGACGACAGATGGCGAATCGCTAAGACTCCGCGGCCACACGGACGCAGTCATTAGGATGAGTTTCAGTCCCGACAGTCGCCGTATCGCCACAGCAAGCCGGGACAGTTCAATCAGGATCTGGGACACTGCTACCGGCAAGGAGTTGCACGCGCTCTTAGGTCACCTCGGTTGGGTCAACAATGTCAGTATTAGTCCAGACGGAAGCACACTTGTCTCCTCGGCCAACGATGGAACCGTGAGAATTTGGGATGCGGCAAGTGGGGAAGAAATCCGCACGCTTGCGGGTCATTCCGGGCGGGTGAGGAGCGCACTTAGCTCTGATGGACGTCGTATTGTTTCAGCCAGTTCCGATGAAACTGTCAAGATCTGGGATGCCGGAACAGGCGAAGAGTTGTTGACGATCGAAGCAGAAATCGGCGAGCTTTTGAGCGTGTGCTTCAGTCCTGATGGTAAGCACTGCGCGGCAGGCAACCAGCTTGGCGTTATTAAGGTCTGGAATGCATCCAATGGTGAACAGATCCAGGAACTTCAGGGGCATAACAACTTCGTGAATCAGCTGCAGTATTATCACCAGGGGGCTCGTATCGCTTCTGCGAGCAACGATACGTCAACGCGTATTTGGGATGGGAGGACGGGAAGTCAGTTGCAAGTATTGAGTGCTAGCACCTCCCCGGTTGATGCAATCGCTATTAGTCCCAGCGGAGTGCGACTTGTGACCGCTGGGGGAGACGGGCTCAGAATTTGGGACACAGAAAGCGGTGCGGTCGTTAGAACAATTCCCGGTATTGCTGGGTCTGTATGCGTTAGTCCCGATGGATCCCTTCTCGCTTATGACAATTCCGATTCTTCGGTTAGCATCTGGAATACGTCTGCCGAGACCGAAACACGCAGGCTAAAAGGTCATTCAAACTTCATAATTTGCGAAAGCCTCAGCCCCGATGCACGATACGTTGCAACCGGATGCATGGACCACTCAATAAAAATCTGGGACACAGTGACGGGCAGAGAGTTGCTCACTTTGTTAGGCCACACCCAGCCGCCGACGAGTGTTCGTTTTAGCGTAGATGGAACACACCTTTACTCCGCATCGGAACCAAAGGAAATCCATTGGGATAACGTATCGGAGTCGGAGAGAATCGTGTGGGATGTTAAGGCAGCCAAGATGGTGCCTAATGCTGCTTGGATATCCGAGGCATTGGCCCCCTCATATTCGGCTAGTGGAGACTATTGGGTAACCCACACTCAAGACGAGTTGATCCTGGTGGACATCAGCTTCAAGCGTCAGCCATGGGAAAGCGCATTCCGTCAGGCCAAATCAAGACCACGGATCCGTTGGCATCTCGAACAGGCAGAAGCAGCAGCATTAGATCAAGATTGGTACGGCGAGGTCTTCCACCGCGCGTGTGTAGCAAAATCTCGTCCTGAAGATCTTGAGGCTAGAAACAGATTTCAAGAGGCATACACAAAGCTGGAAAGCGAATTCGCTGCCACCGGCCGGGATGTGCTCCCGGTCTTGCCGCCGGTCGCGAAAGACCTGGTCCAGTAATCTCAGAGATTTGCGATTCAAGGGACCGATAGGCAGCAATTGCCGATATCGCAGCCCACCAAACGAACCCGCCGAGTTCGCCGGTTCAAATTGCAGCGGGCCCTGTTGAAGTTGCACAGGTGGGCGTGTCCTTGTCAGCAAGCGACTTCTCGGGACCTAGCTTGCGAGCGACGTTTGCGAAACAGCCAAGAAAATGCGGAGACAATGCTATGCAAGTTTTCCCGGATTCCCACGATACAGGGTCCTGTATCGTGGCCATCCGGGAATGACTGCACTCGAAACTGAGCATCGGTCTTCGGAACCGAGGGTTGCAGGTTCGAATCCTGCCGGGCGTATTCCGTAATATGTTATCGAACAAGTAGTTACAGCGAAGCAGTTACAATTAGGACTCAATGAGATATTGCTGGTCCCCCATTAATCCCCCCACTAATTTGCATTTTCTGCATCGCTGGCTCCGGCTGAGCGTGCTGACCTTGTTGAGAGCGAGTCTGTCCCAACCAGTTCGTTTGGATCGCCCAAGTAATCGATTGTGAGGTTCATTCGGCCGTGAAACGGGGAGTTATCTAACGCTACAATCGCGTCGACACTCGAGCAGCTGAGTGGTCTCGACCGCTTTCAGTTCCCTTTGAACGTACAGTCCATTGAGGGCTGCATCTTGCACAGGTGGGGGCGACCTATGAGACGTACGCGCAGTCTCCTGGCTCGACGAGACACCCTTCGCCATTCGAATTTGTAACATATCCATCCGGCAGATTAACCTCACGGACGAATGTTCGTTGACGGTCGATGTGCCTGCCTTCCGGTTGTGGCGACAAGTGCACAAGCCTGCAATTGACGCTTTAGAGCAAGCAAATCGATTAACGGGGAGTTGCTTCAAGCTTCGTCTGGGAATATTGACGGCTCCGTCGTAGACTTTGACGTCGCTTGGCGAGGGATTTATCTATCTAGTTGCACAACCCTAGCCGAATCCTCAGGTTTCTTTACAGCGAAGCATATGGCAACTTGGTCAATCCTTGGGGACATCGTGATTCTGCTGGCGGGAGCATTACTTCTCGGCGGTATCTTCTCCCGACTGGGGCAAAGTCCGCTCGTTGGTTACTTGGTCGCGGGAATGATATTGGGCGGACCTGGCAGCATACAAGCTGTTCGTTCAGAAAAAGAGATTGAGGCGATTGCGGAGTTGGGCGTGGCCTTGCTCTTGTTCAGTCTCGGGCTTGAGTTCTCTGTTCAGCGATTGCGTAAGTTGGGCTTCAAGGCTCTTATCGGCGGTGTGGTCCAGGTCCTCGCAACTCTCGTTTTGGGGGCTGCTTTTGCCCTGTTGTTTGGCCTAAATGTCAAAGTGTCTCTTGCGGTCGGTGCAATGGTCTCACTGAGCAGCACCGCTGTCGTCTTGCGTACTCTGATGGAGCGTGCTGAAGTCGAAATGCCGCACGGCAAGAACAGCGTAGCCGTATTATTGACGCAAGACATTGCAGTCGTGCCGCTAGCCTTGTTCGTTACGCTCCTGGGTGGTGAAGGAGGTATAGGAGAGCTAGCTCTACAAGTCGGCAAGTTGGTGCTCATGGCTACCGCGCTAGTCGTCGGCTTGATTCTGTTGAATTGGATTGCCGTTCGAGCACTTGGAACACTTACTCTGCTACGCAATCGCGAACTCACCGTGATTTTTGCCGTCGTCACTGGGCTTGGTTCGGCCTGGGCAGCACACGCAGCTGGTATCTCACACGCATTAGGGGCATTTGTTGCTGGCATGCTACTGGGAAGTTCCGCGTTTGCTACGCAGGTACGCGCAGATGTTTCGTCGCTTCGGGTTCTGCTACTGACGCTCTTTTTCGGAGCTGCGGGGATGGTCGCCGACCCCGTTTGGATCCTAAGCAACTGGCATCTCGTGCTCGGCGTCACGGCACTCTTAACCATTGGCAAAACATGCATAATCTGGGGCATCTTTCAATCGCTGGGGCAAAGCGCACGCGTGGCAGCTGCAACAGGACTATGCCTGGCGCAAATCGGCGAATTTGCGTTTGTCTTGGGGAGTGTCGGGCGCGTCAGTGGCGTGGTAACGGAAGAGCTCTATGCGTTGATCGTTTCGGTCACGATCGCCTCTTTTGTCGCGAGCGCCTTTCTCGTGCCATTGGCGCCCCGTTTCGGCAACCTGATTGCTTCACGTTGGGGGCGCCAGCAATCGCAAGCTGGCGAACAACTAAGTCATGATTCACCGCCGGACATCCTGGTGATTGGATTTGGCCCAACGGGGAAGATTGCCACGCGCTCATTCGTCGACAGTGGTCGACGTGTCGTTGTGATCGATCTCAATAGCGAAGGTGTGCGTGCTGCTCAGCAGTTAGGATTCTCCGGCGAAGTTGGAGATGCAACTCAACCCGACATTCTAGAACACGCGAATGTTGGTCAGGCGAAGTCGGTCGTTATCACTGTCCCGCATCATATTTCTGCACTCAACATTCTGGAGTACGTCAAGCAGCGCGCCCCTCACGCGTTCCTTGTTGTCCGCTCTCGCTACAAACTCCATACTGATGACTTCATCAGCGCAGGCGCTCACTTAGTGATTGGTGATGAGGAACTCGTCGGCAAACGGATCGGCGATGAATTGGAGAAGTGGTTTCAACGTGAGTTGGATGACGTGCGACTTGAGTAGGGCAAGGATGATGCTCGTTCGGGTCGCCGCGACTCGCTTTCCTGCCATACCTTCCTCTAATCAAGGTTCAACACCCCGGAGTCTATCACTTACGGAATGGATGTATTGGATGGGGCAGATCAATCTCATTCGTTCAACGACGATTGAGATGGCAATGGCAACCTGTCCAGGCCACCACCGCTCGCTAATTCGATAGGTCAAGTTGCAACGTCTTGTGCACTGACCTCACCGGCGACGCGAATAACCTGCAGTTCACATTTCCCATAAGACAATTCCGCTGACTCAATTCCCGCGAAGAACAGCAAATGACGCAGCGGTTGAGCTTTTGCACCAGGCTCGCCAAAGTAGGATTTCAAGACCACGGTATTGCGATTCTAGAGTTCTATGCCAGCATCGACTCAACTTGCTTCTTGTCGTACAACAAGCTTGAATCAAGAATGCGTCGCCCCAAGTTCCCGGATTAATTGACGACGTTCGCAAATGGACTACGGAGCTGCCGATGACTAAGAGAATCACCCCTGACGAAGCTGACCGCTTTATGCGGCGGTTGAAACTCGTGATGGTCGCGTTCGCTGCGTTGGTTCTCCTGCCGCTGCTACTTTATGCTGTCTATTTAGATCGGCGCCTGGATGATTTCGAGGCGACCCTGCAACACAGTCCACCGCAAGAGTTGGAAGTGGACGAATCGTCTCGTAGCGATCTTCACCAAGTCACGGCGAATCCCGTGGAAGGCCAGTTAGTGTATGTCCCTGCCTACTCGCATATTTATCACGGGGATGGTGAGCCTTATCTGCTAACCATTACCCTTAGCGTGAGGAATACGAGTCTGAGCGATGGTCTCGTGGTCAAGTCAGTGCGGTATTTCGATACGAAGGGCAATGAGATCAAGACGTTTCTTGAGCAGCCGGTTCGCCTGCCCGCCCTCGGGACCACGGAAGTCGTCGTTGAGCGCGACGACGCGACCGGTGGCAGCGGGGCAAATTTCCTTGTCGAATGGTACGCGAGTAAGCCCGTCACTGAGCCAATCATTGAGGCGGTGATGATCGATACAAAGGGACAACAAGGCATTTCCTTCGCCCGACGCGGTTCGGTAATTAGTCAAGTTGAACCACAAGCGAATGCGAACAAGGTTGAGAATGGTGGCGAATCACCCACCGACAATTCCAACGCACCATGATGAAACGCGGTAGTCATATCCGCGACAGTTCAAGGAGGCAATCTGCGATTCGGCCCGTGGTTCCTGTGGATCAATCCACCCCGCGAATAGCCGGCTCGGCTGTTGCCACCCGTAGCGCGTCTCCCGTCACAACGTTAGCATCAGCAATATCGCATTCGTTTGCGCCCCGTTCGCAGCGTGAACCGGCAATGACAAACGCCAAAGGTGGGTATCTCCCGGACTTCCTCGAGAATCGCTCCTGGTGAGAGACGTTGGAATGGAAAAGGCCGGGATGATCTCGGGGCGGAGATTTGCCGAAGATTCATGATGGAGTGCAGTGAACTGTGAAGGGTTGGAGCCTAGAATCGCTTATTGCGGGTAGGTTCAATCGACGATTCTCTCTACATTCGGTCAAGCGAATATGAAAACCAAGGAAACCATCAGCGGGATCGACCAGATGTTCCGGGCATTTGCCGACAGGAACCGTCTGCGGATACTGCACTTGCTGCTGGACGGCGAGCTTTGTGTGGGCGACATCGTGGAAATCCTCGATGCGCCACAGCCAAGGATCTCGCGGCACTTGGCCTACCTCCGTAAGGCCAACTTGGTAAATGTTCGCAAAGAAGGGCTTTGGAGTTACTACTCGCTCGCACCAGCGAAAGGTGGCTTTCACCGAAACCTGCTTGCGTGCCTCGGGAGTTGCTTCGCTGACGTGCCCGAATTGAAGGGCGACGCGAAACGTGCTAGACGCGTGCGTTCTTCCGGCGGTTGTTGCCCCAGTTGACGGGAGAGTTTTTTTTGCTGAGAATATTCGTCTAGGCGAATATATCTAGTCTTGTTCATAAGGAATTCAAGAAAGGGATGGCACTGTTTGGACTTGGAGTCTTCAGTGCTCAGCTGTTGTCTGGCTATGCATTGCCGTTGCGCATACGGCTGGACAAGCACAAATCAAACAGTGGCGGGAATGCTTGTAGTCGCCACGCTGGGCGGCTTGGTCGTATTCAAAAAGCCACGAGACACTCGGAAGAGTTGAGCCTGTGCGGAAAGAGATCGGGATTACGCTCGTGATCGTTGGAGCAGCGATCTTGATCGCATGGTTCATAGGTCGCGATTCGCCCACCGACAATCTCGAAAGATTGGCAGCTGAGTATCGTCAGGCAACTTTCCCCTTGGGAAGTCACCTTGTGCGGGAGATTTCAACTGACATTGGTAAGCTCCGCGGAACCGCCACCTGGACGATTGTGACGAATGGCACATGGGATGAATACACGTTTGAGTTAAAGGGCGCTCTCGGCAGTCAGTTTCGGCAAACTGAGAGTGATGAAACGGCTGTTGAGTTTCGCAGGTCTCTGGCAGACGAGATTCATATTCTGCTTGCAGAGTTACTGCACGTCGATCAGCAGAAAACGGTTCTCATCAGTCTGACGGTTGAACCTTGGTAATCATGGAGATTCAGTCATGGACCTTCCCGTCGTCTTGTTCTTATGCACAGGCAACTCGGCACGCAGCCAAATCGCTGAAGCGCTTCTGCGCCACTATGCAGCAGATCGGTTTGATGCCCACAGTGCCGGGCTTGACCCGAAAGGCATCAATCCATTGACGGTTCAAGTGATGGGCGAGATTGGAGTCAGTTTGGATGGCCACAGCTCGAAATCGATCAAAGACTATCTCGGGAAGTCATCGGCACGCTATGTCATCACTGTTTGTGATCACGCAGAGCAGGCTTGTCCAAGCGTCTGGCCGTTTGGTGCGACTCGGCTGCATTGGCCGTTTGAAGATCCGGCAGCTTTCGATGGAACTGCCGACGACACACTCGATTTATTCCGCCGCGTGTGGGATCAGATCTCCGCACGCATTTTGACGTGGTTGGAAGAAGTTCCAATGGAATCAGAGCACACTGGCGCATGATTTATTTCTTCGATGAAAGGTGGTGATTTGGATGAGCCAAAGCTCGACACGAAAACGCGTTCTCTTCGTCTGCATTGAAAACTCTAACCGCAGCCAGATGGCTGAAGCATTTGCAAAAATGCACGGTTCCGATCGTGTCGAAGCTTTCAGTGCCGGATCGAGCCCGTCAGGGCGAGTCAACCCGAAGGCGATTGAGGCGATGCAAGAGCTGGGCTATGACCTCGACCGACACCGCTCTAAGCCAATCGAAGATCTGCCGAAGGGCGAGTTCGACGTCGTTGTCTCAATGGGCTGCGGAGACGCATGTCCAACTGTGCCTGCACAGCGACGCGACGAATGGCAGATTCCTGATCCCCGAGGCATGGGTCCCGTAGAATTTCGCGAAGTGCGAGACCTGATTGCCACGAAGGTCAAAGACTTGCTGGCTGCGATCTAGTCGCCCGAACTGAATTCCATATCCGTAGATTTGAGGAACTTACCTTGCCCAAGTTACAAGTGTTCGATCAGCCAATGTGTTGTTCAAGTGGGGTCTGTGGCCCAGACGTCGATCCTGCACTAATCGCGTTTGCCACCAACCTTCAATGGTTGGAGGCGCAAGGCGTGCAAGTCCAGCGAATCAATCCAGCACACCAGCCCGAAGAATTTGCTGCCAGCGAAATTGTGCGAAAGGAATTGCAAGAGCGTGGAAACAAATGCCTCCCATTGATCGTCGTCGACGATGACGTCGTCAGCCGCGGCGCATTTCCCAGTCGGAATCAACTGGCCAATTGGTCTGGAATCTCCTCGACGTCGGATCTTTCGCTTCCCGTAGTAAATACGGACTGTTGCGACGAACCTGCTAGCGGCGACGGCCCATCACCATGCTGTTAATCGACGAAGAAAATCGAGGTTGAGAATGCGTATCCTAGAAAGTCCGACGAAACTCTTATTCTTCACAGGCAAGGGAGGCGTTGGAAAGACATCACTTGCCTGCGCTACGGCGGTCGCGCTTGCGGATGCCGGCCGTTCCGTTTTGCTGGTCAGTACCGACCCGGCATCAAACTTGGGCCAGGTGTTCGGTGTCGCGATCGGAGAGCACGAGGCAACAGCAATCCCAGAGGTTCCTCGGCTGTTTGCTCTCAATATCAACCCTGAGTCCGCAGCCCAAGCGTACCGGGATCGCATTATCGAGCCGTTACGAGAGTTGATGCCGGCGGAAGCGGTGAAGGGAATGGAAGAACAACTTTCCGGGGCTTGTACCACGGAGATCGCTGCCTTCGATGAGTTTACTAGCTTACTCTCAAATCAGGCCGCAGTAGATCGTTACGATCACATCATTTTCGATACCGCGCCGACCGGCCACACATTGCGGCTGCTGCAATTGCCAACGGCATGGAGCAACTTTCTGGAGACCAGCGAGTCGGGGGCGTCTTGTCTAGGCCCTCTCTCTGGGTTGGAAAAGCAGCGGGAAAAATACACACGCGCGGTATCACGATTGTCGGACGGCGACATGACGACTGTCGTCTTGGTCGCGCGAGCTCAACGGGCATCCCTGGCAGAAGCTGATCGGACAAGCACTGAATTGGCCACGCTCGGGATTACTAATCAGCAGCTAATCGTTAATGCGGTGATGCCTGACAATGGAAGCAATGATCCATTGGCCGTAGCGTTGCGGGAACGAGAACGCCAAGCCATGCAGGCGTTGCCCAGCCGTCTCGGCTCGTTGCCCTTGGATTCTGTCCCGTTGCGCGAACAAAACGTCGTGGGACTGAAAGCGTTGCGGACTTTCCTGAGTAACGAGGAAGAATCACTCCCCGAACCGACCAACGGAAACTCAAAGACCAGGCTGCCATTGCCAGCTCTGTCAAAATTGGTGGACGCTATCGAGGCAGACCGGCATGGTCTCGTGATGGTGCTGGGAAAGGGCGGCGTGGGAAAGACCACAGTCGCGGCAGCGATCGCCGTCGATCTAGCGTCACGCGGTCATGATGTACTGCTGACGACGACCGACCCTGCGGCACATTTGTCTATGACGGTCGAGGCCACGTTTCCGCATTTAATGGTGAGTCGCATCGATCCCCAGGTCGAGCGAGAGCGCTACCAGCAACATGTGATGGAAACCAAAGGGAAGGATCTCGATGCTGCTGGCCGGAAACTCTTGGAGGAAGATTTGCGATCCCCTTGCACCGAGGAGATCGCCATCTTTCAGGCGTTTTCAAAGGTCATGAGGGAGTCCCGTGAGAAGTTTGTCATCGTGGATACTGCACCGACGGGACATACCTTGCTTTTGCTTGATGCGACCGGTTCATACCATCGGGACGTTCTCCGTCACATGAAGCCTGGGACCCGCGTAGTAACGCCTATGATGCGTTTGCAAGATCCTGAGCAGACGAAGATGGTCATTGTCACACTTCCGGAAACCACGCCCGTGCTTGAGGCGGAATCCCTTCAGGACGACTTGAGACGAGCGGAGATCGAGCCCTGGGCTTGGGTTGTTAATAGCTCTTTGGCTGCGGCGGAGCCTAAAGACCCGTTGCTTGTTGCGCGAGCTCGGCATGAGTGGGAGCAGATCGTCCGAGTGCGAAACACCGTCTCGCGCATGGCTGTTGTGCCGTGGCTGGCGAACGAGCCAACGGGAAGCAAATGCTTGCTCGACTTGTCCAATGCTGAAACGCAGCCATCCCACGCTCGTTGACTAACTAGACGCTGTAGATCCTGTGCGCATCTTCACCAATTGCCATGATTACGAACAGGCTTCCAAACGACCGCCTGATGGCCAGACAGCTGTACTGCTGAACAAGCTAAATTTGGACGCATCACGAATTCGTGCCGTGCTGCTGTTTGTGGATGCCAACCGGGGTGATCCAGCTTTCGCGCAGTTAATTTGCCACTACTGCGCATCTACATATGCTCAAATCGCAACGTAGGCTCCGCGGGGCTGAAGCAGGAGTAACATGTGTTTCCAAATAAAGTCGCTCAACGCGAGTAGTCATCTTTGTCAATCCAATAGAGGTCACTCCAATGCTCTGTGTCATTTGAGACTGGATCACCGGGCGTGCTCCGTCCGTTAACTACGATGCGAGTCAGCGCTTGTTCCAGTTGCTTGGCGATGCCGGGATACGCAGCGACGATATTTGTGGACTCACCAGGGTCCGTTGACAAATCGTAGAGTTCTGGTTCTCGCGTCGCATTGCTTCCCATGACGAGTTTCCATTTGCCGTCTCGAATCGCGAATCTTCCAGTGCTACTGTGATGGATCATCGGCACGCGCGCAAGAGCCGGGTTGCCACTAAACACCGCAAGAAAACTCTGGCTATCTTCTCCCGCGTTTGCAGGCAATTGAGTGCCGAGCAAATCCGCGACAGTTGCCAACAGGTCGGTTTGACATATCGGATCGTGGCAAATCCGCCCTGGATCCTTGATGCCCGCTGGCCAGCGTATGAAGAAAGGGACGCGGTGCCCGCCTTCATAGATGGAACGCTTCCCTTCCTGGTACTGACCATTGCTCTGATGCCCAAACTTTTCGTGGCGCTGTTTCCAGGTGTCTTCCGGACCGTTGTCGCTTGTGAATATGACCAAAGTGTTCTCTGTGAGCCTCTCCCTGTCCAAGAACTGGAGAATCCGCCCAACGTGATAGTCGGTTTCGATCATGAAGTCACCGTAGGCGCCGGCCTGGCTCTGTCCGCGGAATCGCTCAATTGGAACCACTGGTTTGTGCGGGGAGGTGTACGGTAAGTAGAGGAAGAAAGGTCTGTCTTTGTCCCGCTGGGCCATCCATTCGATCGCTTTTGCTGTGAATCGACCGAGACATTCAGCATCGACAAAGTCGGGAGCGACCTCAAGTCTTCCGTTGCGTTCAACTTTGTCGGCTGACTGCGCGACGGTGGTTGTCTTGTCGTAGGGCGGCTTGATTCGGTAGTCAGAGAGCGCGATTTCGTTTGGCTTCTTCTGCGTAAACTGGATCGGTGGGACCTCAGCGTAGCGCCCCTCGAACCATGCAAGAACGCCATAATTCATTGATGCGGGAATGCCCCAAAAATAGTCAAACCCTTTGTCCAGCGGCATGTCTTGCACCGGCTCACTCCAGTCCCGCGTATTTCGGTCACCTGGGAAGTCCATCCCCAAATGCCACTTGCCCACGATCGCGGTTTGGTATCCCTCAGATCGTAGGAGCGAAGCAAGAGTCATACGCCCATCGGCAATTAAGCAGGCATGTTCAGCGCCTAACACGCCGCGTTTGAGTTCAGTTCGCCAGCAATAGCGTCCGGTTAGTAGACCATAGCGCGAAGGAGTACAAACCGTGTCAGAACTGTGGCTATCGCTGAACGTTATCCCTTCTCGGGCCAATCGGTCCAGATTCGGCGTCGCAAACTTCGAATCTGGATTCAGGCAACTCGCGTCGCCGTAGCCTTGATCATCGGTGTAAATGACGATGATGTTGGGTTGGGCGGGGTCGCTAGCGGCCAGCGATGAAGCAATCGAAAGCCAAGCCAGTATGAAGATCAATCGCATTGTGGTTCCTGGCATTGAAATCAAAGGTCGCGATAGGATTGACGCGAAGTGAAGGTGCCCAACGCTTAGCAATTGGCCAGCAAGACTCTCAGCATTCCGAGTGCCATGCAAGTATAAGGAAGAAGGAGTTGGGCTTGCAGATCGTAGAACAGGTTGGGAAATGCGACGCTGAGCAAAACGGCGAGCCTTGGGATAGCTCACTGAACAGCCTTTCTGCTAGTCCTCTCGAACGAGAGAGGATATTTTAAACCCGACATTGCGGCCTCATCGGCGGGAACTCGTTGAAAGTCGTCCGAAGTCTAGTGCATGCCATGAAGACAAATCTGCCGACTCTTGTCGTCTTGGTGATTTTGTACGCTGCGTTTGCCAACTGCCGCGCCGCCTCCATCGTGTCGCGAATCAATCAACCCGAGTGATGTTTGTGTTCCAGGAGAACCATCAAAATGTCTTTGCGACTAATCTATTTCATAATCGTAGCGAGCTTGACAAGCACTTTGAATGCGGAAGAGAAGCCGAATATTGTCTTGATCATGATGGACGAATGGGGGTACTTCGAATCCTCCGGGATGGGGCATCCGATCCTGGAGACACCGAATATCGATCGTTTCGCCGCCGAGGGTATGCGATTCACTCAGTTCCTCGCAGGTGGCAACGTGTGCGCTCCCACGCGTAGCACCCTCATGACTGGCCAGCATACTGGGCATACAACCGTCCGCGGCAATGGAGGCGGAGCGGCTTTGCGCACGGATGACCGGACCGTGGCCGATGTGCTACACGATCTCGGCTACGCAACTGGTGGATTTGGCAAATGGGGGCTGGGCGATGTTGGAACAACCGGGGTCCCGGAATTGCATGGTTTCGATACGTTCTTTGGCTACTACCATCAAGTCCACGCACACAATCATTTCCCTCGCGTTTTAATTAGGAACAGCAAGAAAGTCCCACTGGAAGGCAACAGCGGCAATATCTACAGCGGTAATCATTTTGCTCAGACCTTGATCCACAAGGCTGGCCTTGAATTCATCCGTGAACATCAGAACCAACCATTTTTTGCCTACATGCCTTGGACGCCGCCGCACGGTCACTGGGGAATCCCGGAAGACGAACCGGCGTGGATCAAGTACAGGGAGGCTCAATGGGATGCTGGCCAGCAGCGTCGTGCGGAAGACGCAAGGATCTACGCAGCGATGGTTGAAATGGTGGATCGGCAGATCGGCGAAGTGATGCAGCTGCTAAAGGAATTGGAGCTGGACGAAAAGACCATCGTGATCGTATGCGGCGACAACGGTGGCCAATCCTACTTCAAAACCCAAGACCGTCCGCACGGATTCTTCGCACCCAATCTCAACCCTCGCACAGGTGAACGCTTTCGTGGCGGGAAACGTGAATTCTATGAAGGAGGCCTGCGCATTCCATTCCTTGTCCGCTGGCCCGGGAAGATCGCAGCGGGTTCGGTCTCGGATCATCTTGGCTACTTTCCAGACGTCTTGCCAACGGTCAACGAATTGGCAGGTGGCGAAGTAGTCGCCGGCATCGATGGCATCTCGATTGTCCCAACCTTGCTGGGTGAAGATGTGGCGGCAAGGTCGCAACGAGAGCATGAGTATTTGTATTGGGAGGACGCCAACGCCACAGCGATTCGAATGGGCAACTGGAAAGCTGTTCGACCGGGGCGAACCGCGCCATACGAGCTTTACGACCTGACAAGCGATCTGCAAGAGCAACACAACATCGCAGTGAACCATCCCGACATATTGGCGAGACTCCTTGGATTTGCCAAACAGGCTCATTCGCCTCCGCGCCATGGTCGCGTACTCGACCCAAAGGTCGGTTTCAATCGCAATACTCATTAATTGGGTGCTGTTTGCCAACGCCTCGAGATGTTGTCCGCGTCTCGCCCCGGGGATTTTCCGAGGTCACGGGTTTCCAAATATTCCTCAGAAACCACCTTTGTCCGATGCACATGTGCCACTCCGATGCCGGTGGACGACTTACGTCAGACCAATGCCAAAGCAGCCGCAAGGCTTTGAAAGCTCAAGTGCAAAGGCACATGCGATTGCGTCTTTGAGGCTCAATAGCCTGGCATTGGGGCTCGCTGTCTACGCTTTGCAGTGAAGATCACTCCGACACCACACAAGACTCGCTTCCAGTCGCTGGGGCAAACTCTAGTGGACGGGATTCCACCCCCATGAGTCACTAAGAGGCTTTAGAGTCGTACGCAACATCACATCCTGCTCTACAGCTTGCTTGGCGCAATTGGGGACGGCCGACGCAGTTTAAGCGTCCGTAAGGAAACCTGCCTAAGCGCGAAGTTGACCATTCCAGCCCCCCGGAAATACTTACTAGTGGCCTGCGGCCGGGCAAGTGAAATTGATTGCGATTGCGCGGACGTTTAACCACTTTTCATCGGCTCAATTTTGGCTTTGCCATGAAGTGGCTACTCGTCGGTTCGCGCAGGTTGTACTGGGCGAACATTCGGCATGCAGAATTCCAAAACTGTCCCGTTCCCGAGTTCACTCTTTGCCGATACTATGCCACCGTGAATGCGAGCAATGCTCTGACAAATGGACAGTCCCAAGCCACTGCCCCCGTGACTTCGTGACCGAGCCTCTCCGACTTTGGAAAATCGGTCGAACAATCGGGGGATCTCTTCCTCCGGGATTCCGGGCCCATTGTCACTTACAATCAGTACCACTTTGTCTTCTGTCTTCTCCACGGAAACCCTTGCTTGTCCGCCTTGGCGATTATGAACAATGGCATTTGTCAACAGGTTATCAATCAACTGGCGTAGCAAGCGTCGATCGCCGTGAGTACAAACGCTTGAAGTGCTTTCGTTCACGAGCGAAACGTTGTTTTGATCGGCAAGGGGTCGCAAGAACTCGATCGACTCATCGACGAGTCTCTTCAACTCCACGTCTTCGTCGGCTCTTGCCAGCTGTCCAGAATCTGATTTCGCGAGCACTAACAAATCATCTGTCAGTGCTCGAAGACGATTGCTAGCTCGAAGACATATCGCCAAAGTTGCACGGTACTCCTCAGGTGTTCGGTCGCGCACCAGCGCCAACTCAGAGTGCATTCCAATCACTGAGAGCGGAGTTCGCAGCTCGTGGGAGGCATCGGCGACGAATTGCCTTTGCAGTTCAATCGCCCCAGTCAGGCGATCGAGCATCTTATTGAGCAAGTCGGCAAGTGAGACAAATTCAGAATCCATACTGGCCGTATCAATTCGTTTTGCCAGGTTTCTTCCGCTGATCGATCGAACCGTCTCACTCATTCGGCGAATTGGGATGATCGCCCGACCGGTGAGCCAGTATCCGGCCGCGCAGGCTACCGTCAGAATTCCGATCCCTACCGACGTTAACATCAAAAGGAAACTGCTTGACTGGTTGTGCAGAGCACTCGTATCGCGGCCCACAAGAATGCGTGTTATTCCTGGCCCAACCAAGACGAGTTCTCGATGCGCGCCTTCAAAGTGGAACTCTTGTTGCGCGAGTGGAATTGCTGGAATCCGAAAATCACGATCTCCGGAGGCCGCGATGACCTGATCGTGCATGTCATAGATCACGAAATAGGTCGATGTCCTTGCGTCGCTGTTCAAAATCAGATTGTGTGGCAAGGCGAGAAGATCGGCCGCGATATCGCCGGCAAGGATTACTCGCCCTTCACGTGAACTGGGCTGGTCAGGATTATCCACTGGAAAAGCACCGCGCAAAGTCCCCTCGAGGACGGTAGCGGAACTCAACAATTCCGCATCAAGGTTGGCAAAGAGACGCGCCCGCCATTGGAAAAAGACAGTCGCGCCGAAACCGCACACGACCGACGTTAACAACAAGAGCTGCCCGATTAGGAGCCGGTTTCGAATTGAATTGAGCATACGAAGATTCAATCGTTGACAATAATGTAGCCCTGGCCACGTCGCGTTTGGACGAAGTCTGCTCCCAGCTTCTTTCTGATATTAGAAACATGCACGTCCAATAGGTTAGATAGGCTGCTCTCGTTCATGTCAAAGATGTGATCGTAAATCTCCGTTCGGGTTACCACCTTTCCCCGGTTCAACAACAGCAGCTCGACAAGCGCGAACTCGCGTGCGGTGAGCGCAACGGGAGTCCCATCAATCGTGACCGATTTGCTTGCAAGATTGACCTCTGTGTCACCAATGGACACTAAGGAACTCGCTCTTCCCAAAGCACGACGGATAACAGCCCTTACTCGCGCAAGCAACTCCGGAACGGAAAAAGGCTTGACGAGGTAGTCATCCGCACCACCGTCAAGCCCTTTCAAGCGATCGTCCAGCGCATCCCGAGCCGTGAGGATTAACACCGGCGTCGATTTCTTCCGTCGAATTTCTCTCAGCAACGTGAAGCCATCAATCCTTGGCAACATAATGTCCAGCACAACGATGTCGTACGGCCACGCTAGCGCCATTTTCAATCCATCGTCCCCATCGCTGGCTGTGTCAACGGCGTAGCCGTCTTCAACAAGTGCTTGTGCAACTGCGGCCAACAAATCAGGTTCGTCTTCAACAACGAGTACTCTCAAGGTAACTGCTCGCTTTTCGTTTGCGGAACAAGCGGTTGCAGGTACTAGTCGCTAGCCGGCGGGTGCGCCAACCGTGTCGTTAGGGGTCTGAACGTCCTGCAACTTGTTGATCTCTTGCCGGATTTCAACGTCAACACTTTTGACGAAGTCGAGCATCCCAGCAAAAATCGCCTCATTGTAGTATTCTCCACTTTCTCGCAAACGCTTGCCAGCCGCCACTAAGTCGATTCGCGCTTGATGAGCTTGCTCGGACAAATCTTCGTACTTCGCCAGTCTCGTGGCACGATTGTCGAGACGATCACTGCAGTCCGGCTCTCGCCTCGCTTTGTCAAAAGCTTCAATCGCCGATAGCGAGCGGGAAACGATTGCGTTCAATACCAAGACGGTTTCTCTTGTGAAAGGGGAGGAAAGATCGTCCAGCTCTTGGTTTGCGTAGTTGGAGTTGCCAGTATCAGCTTGCGACTCACTAGACTTTGCCGCAATGGCTTCCATGCCAGGCGCGACCAATGGGTTGCCTTCGATCTCAGTGCCCTCTTGAGCTGCCGGCATCGCATTTGTGTTGCAGGATGCACAACAAGTCAACAACACAAACGCGAAGAAGAAGTATGGCCACCGTTTCGAAATTCCGGTGTTGCTCAAGCACGATAAGTCTCTGGGAGAATTCTTCCTATGCATGGCTCTACCTTTCGGATTGTCGATCTCGGCGATGTTTCCGTTGACGAATCGGTTGAAATGCTTCCTCTTCGAGGGCAACATGCCGACCGACATTCTCACCCAATTCCTGACCCGCAAGATCATCCCACTGCCAATGGACGCCATTAAAAATGCGACTCATTCCGTTGGAAGACTGCGCGCTATCAAGAGACCGGAAACGGATGGGAACTAGCGGTCGCGGTATGCCGAATGGATCGACACCTTCGCCGTTGTACTCATCGGAGACGAAAGTGAAACGTGTCTCGTTGCCAAAACACTGACGCATCACCTCAAAGGTTGCGGCACCAAATGTCGAATGGCCAGAGGGATACGCGGGAAAGGGTGGCGTAGGTCGAATCGGGATACGGGTATTGATCACCGAGATGCCGACTGGTTCCCAAAACGGATTCTCGATCGTGAACAATACCTCGTCGGATTTTCTGATACCAGTAACCGGCCTCCAGTAGTTGTAGTAGTATTTGCTATCCCAGGCAGCGATTCCAGCGTCCGCCAACGCTGTGTTGATCATCGCGAGAAAACAAGCCATATCAACAGGGTCGGTGACTCCCTCATTGAATGCGACTTGAGCGGCGATCTGGTTGTAGCATCGCGGCGGCGTCCCTAGCAGTGGAGTTGCGTCATATCCCCAGTAGTTACCAATGAATCGGGTAATTGGATTCGACACACTTCCCAACGTGTCCGGCGACGCCCCCACTATTTGCACAAGCCAGTAACCGCGCAAGTAGTCTAATGTTCCAGGCTCAGGAGGAGCGTCAACCCGAAATTGATGTCCAGTGTCGAGAGAGAATGGTGTGACACCACCCCAGTATGCGCCAAGCGCCAAGCTAAAGTCCGGCACATCAGGTGGTGTTAACGGATCAGGCTCCCATTCGAAGACGTCGGTGGTTCCGCCATTAACTGGCGCTCCATTGGCAGTCGTTTCGCCGTCAGCGACACGGCCGCCCTCGCCCCAGTTCGGTTCAGCATCCTCCGAGTTGTCGCCGATCCTGAGGGCGATGATTGCTGCCGCCGCTTCCTCGCCAGTGACCATACCTGCAAGAATTTGGTCGTTGCTTGCATTGATCTGGGCGATGTCGGATTCAAATAGCGCGGTTAATCGTTCGACCTGCTCCGGAAAGAGCTCTGATTGAACTCGAAACGACGCTGACGCGATAGCGGCGTCGAGCGATGCATCTTCGGGGGCCAAAGGGATGTCCGCTACGTATGATACTTGTCTATGATTGAATTGGCCGCGTCGAAGACCGCGATTTGAACCATCGCCAACGCGCGGCTTGTTCGCGTCGGACCGCCCTGTGAAAAACCAACGGCGCCACTATCAGGGTCAGGGGTGTGGTCGATCGCGATCGTATCAAGAACAATTTCGTGCCACATCAACACTCTGTCTGTTTGGTCAGCCACGGCACGAGTCTCACGTTGATTCTTCAACCTACTCAAGATGTTGCGGGCCATCGCTGATCGACTTGTTTGCCCGAGGTAGCCAATCTTTTGCGCCTGCGAAAACTTCCCGCTCCTTCGCCGCGTTTGTGCATGGCCTTGTGAAACGGGGACTGAGATTGCATACAAGAGCAACACAGCTCCAAAGATAACTTTGTGCTTTCTTCTCTGCATTTCGATTCTCCTCGACAAGAGAAAGACGACGCGTTCCGGTTGCCTACGCTAGCTCGTTTGAATTCGACAGATCTAACGAAGCGTCTCGTAGAAGCGAGCCAGCAATAGGCAGTATCGCAGAGGTTACCTTTAGGCAAGATTAAGAAGCTCATGTTTGCCTTCTCATGTGACGAGTTTGTGGAACTTGTCCTCCTCGTAAAAGGCCTCGATCCCTCTGCGGAACTAGCTTGGCAACCCGTTCTCGCACGAACTTTCGTTGCCGCAACAGGGCCTTCTGGATTCATTGTTCTAGGTTCCCGACGTCATCGCTTGAACTTCGTTGGCGCAGGGACTTTGCTCGCGAATCTGAGCTTGCTGCAGTATGCCGCACTTTCGAGAGGATTGGTGATGTGAACGTTTGGTTGGAACCAAAGGCGACAACCGCCAACGCGCACACCTTCAAAGTGACTAGAGCGGTTCCACTTCGGGCCTAGCGCCCTTTGGGCGAGCACGGTATGTTAGGGTCATCTCAAGGAGGTGATTCATGGCCAAGCCGTATGCGGTGGAATTTCGGAGTGACGTTCTTGCGGCGTGTGATGCGGGCGAAGGTACGCAGTCTGTCGCGTTGCGTTTTGGGGTTTCGGAATCTTGGGTTCACCGGATCAAACTACAACGTCGCGAGTTCGGCCAACTCGAGGCGAGGATTGCATCGCCGCGTCTACCCAAGTGGCAAGCGTGGTCGCACTGATGTTTGTCGACGACGACTGGTTGGGCCATTACCGCCGAAAAGCGATGCCTATTCGTGTTCAGCCTGCTCCCGCAGGCGCACGAATACCCCACTTGCAGCCAAAGCATTACAGATTGTCTTAAAGCTGTTGATTCGACAGCAAGACACCAGAGTGGACCAGCGCTGGCGGCCAGTTCTTGTTCAGGACGCAGACGGTTTTTCGGGTTACGCCACGGTCATGCTCATCCAGTGCTCGAGCCCTTGGAGCACACCAGCGGCAAAGCCCGACTCGGCCTGAAAGACATTCGCACCATCAAGTTGCTTGAGTTCGGCGTGTGCATTCGCCACCACGACGCCGCGAAAGCCATGCTGGAACATGCGCAGATCGTTGCCGCTGTCACCGCTAACAATCACGTGCCGCGGTGAATATCCGAGATGCTCGGCTAGGAACGCGGCCGCGGTTCCCTTGTCGATTCCTGCCGGAAGCACATCCAGATCGCGCCGCGAACTGTAGACCAACTCCGCACTGCAACCTGCTGCCGCAAGCTGCTGTTTGAGGCTTGCTAGAAACTCGGCAGAGGCTTCGCGCGCGAAGTAGCTGATCTTATGGGGGGACAGGAACTCGTCCGGCTGAAGCTCGACATCGTCATGCTGAGACAGAACGGCATGAACGATGTTGGAATTCCAGCCATCGTGATTCGCCAACCAGTCGCCGATGGTCTTGCCGGTGTCATAGGAACAAACTTGAGTTCCCACGCCACCGATGATCGCCGCAGGCTCCGGCAAGAGCGTGTCTCGCACGGACTCGACTACCGAATCGAACAACCGCCCTGAGTTGTACACGAGCGTTAAGTCGTCACGCTCCGCATACCACCGCGAGAACGTTCGCAGCGCGTCATCGTCACCCAGCAACGTTCCATCAACATCGCTGATCAAGAGGTAACGGCCTTCCACATCTCCTCCTCAGCGGGATTCACTGCCCAGCCTGCGCGAGGACCACCCTGCACCTGATGGCCGCCTTCTTGACGAACCTTGGGTTCGGTCGTTTCCACGACTCGCAACAATTGTTGAGCGATTCCTGTCCAGGTAAACCGCGAGCGCGCTTTCTGCGAACCGTGTTTCGACATCTGCGCCCCAACGCGCGGGTATTGCAGCACGTCGGCAATCGCATGACCGAAAGCTTCCGGATCGAACGGGTTGGCATAGATCGATTCCAATCCCCAGGTGACCTGTTCCCACAAACCACCCTCGGTGGTGATCACCGTAGGTGTACCGCACGCCATGGCTTCCACCGCTGTCATGCCAAAGGGCTCGTAACGGCTGCTGAGTGCGAACACATTGGCGATGCGATAGTAGTCCGGTAGTTTTTCGTCCGGAATGTAGTCACGGAAGAGAACGCCGTCTTGTATGTCCAATTCCTGAACGAGTTCACGCAACTCGTCGATCTGCTCGGTTTCGCGCTGGCTCGGTTCTGTGGAGCCAACTGCCAACATGAGACGTGCCTGTGGAACGCGCTTGCGCACCGTGGGCATCGAACGGATAAGTAAGTCATAGCCTTTGTTGTGAGCCATGCGTCCCAGCGACAGCACAATGGGGCCTTGGGCATCGAGCTGTTCTTTGAGCGCTTCGCGCGAAGCCAGCGAAACCGGATAGAAGCGAGTGTCATCATAGCCCGGCGGAATGACGTGGATCTTGTCCGCAGGGACGTCGTAAGCGCTCTGCTTGAGGATGTCACGTTGTTGGGGTGTGGTAGCGATCAACACGTCGCACTCATCGTAGATGATCTTTTCTTTCCGGATGCGCTGACGGAAGTTGTACCTCTCTTCCAGCTCAGTCGCGTCTCCGTCCATGTTGTCACGCTTCCAAGCTCCAATGGAATGAGGCGTGTGCAAGTGGGGAATGTGCAGCACGTTCGAGAGTGACTGACCAGCGAGCCCCGCATCCCAGTAGTGGCTGTTGATGAACTCATACTCGAGCGAGTTCTTGCGAATGAACGCCTGCGTGTTCTGCGCCCACTGAGGAATGTGCTCGCAGAGAACTTCTTTTTCGATGAATTCGGGCCCGCCACAAGGAATGCGAATTACGCGGACGCGATCATTGATAATCTCGCAAGCGGCCTGATCCTCAAACTGCCGCGTAAAGACATCAACGGTAAAGCCCAATCTTGCTAGGCACTTGGCGAGTTCCAGGACATAGACGACCTGTCCGCCAGTATCCGGTTTGCCGAACTCAGGTTGAGCTGACACATATCCATGTGTCGAGATCATCATGATCGAACGATCCGTCAAGTTGTCCACTGCCAGGGTTCCTTTCGAATGATTCTTGAGCGAAAATCTGCGTTGTGGGTTATGGTCCCTTTCAAGTATGCATATTTTGCTCGTGCCTGTTACTGTGCGGTAACTATCCAGGGCAAACCGAATGCCACAACGCCAATCACAGACACGACTTGGCGACGAGCAAATTTCTTGCGTGTCGATTGACGCGCAGCGCGCATAACGCGCACAGCCACCATGGTGGGAAATCAACCAGCTAGCGGCAAATCACCGCAATTTGTGGGATTCACGGACGGTTAAACATGCCCATCAAAGTGATCTGGGTCCATGTGCAAACTATGGCAAGCCTTGATGAAACTCGCTGCGGACCACGCTTGAAAGGCCTTCCCCATTGGCCGTCCAGTGACGCCGTGGTGCCACTCATTGAATTCCCACTCTTGGCCAGCACCCATCGAACATAGGCGGGCCAGGCCGACCAATTCACGTCGCGCAATGTCTTTCATTCCGAGCTTATGAATGTAACGCACCCATAAGCCCCCAATAAATGGCCAGATGCCGCCGTTGTGATAGTGGTTCGGCAGATTCAATAAATTGACAGTGAAATAGGTTCGCCATTCGCGATCACCTGCCTGAACTGGAGGATACAAACACTTCACGGGACCGGGATCATTAACGCCCACGCCCCACAAGAAGCGGAAGGTCATCATCGCGCGCTCTTTGTCGAGCACGCCGGTGAGATAAGCGAGCAGATTGCCGTAGACATCGCACCGCCAGCTGAAGTTGAACGGTGAAATCTCGGCAACAAGATACCTGGCGTCCCCTAGTGCAAACTGCACATCGCTGAAGCTGGGTAAGCCGGCGGCATCTTCCTGATTTGTCGAAGGCCAAAAGCTGTGCACAATCTTGCGGCGTACATGTTCCGCCCAACGATGGTAGTCGTCCGCCTTCTCGTCATCGCCAAAGTGCCGCAAGATGTTGGCATAGCATACCAGACTGCGTTGCCATAAGACTTCGTCGTACAGCACGTGGTAACTACGTGCGAACAAGTCCGTCCAGTCACCGGCTTCTGGCACTTCCAGCAGGCCACAATTATTGGAATCGTGTGCGGTGAGCCAATCCATCGCGCGTTGGAGTTGATGTCGATACTCTTCCGCGATGGACCAGTCTTCCGTGCCGTGCGAATAGTGCCAGATCGCGAGCAACAGCCACAAGGCGCTATCGATCGAAGTGATGCCGCCTACGCCTGCGTACTCCGGTATTTCATCGTCAATCGTTACATTGCCGGGGATTTGTCCCGAAGGCGATTGATGGGAAAGCAACGTGCGAAACGTCGCCGCCTGGCACTCGCGAATGTCCTCGTCATCCAAGTCGAGCGTCCAGGTGACGGTCTTGCAGCCATCACGTGCCCAGACAGCGCGATAGTTGGCATCAGTTCCATAGACAGAATTGTCTTCCAGAGAACACGCCGAAAATCCCTTTGGCGTAATGTTCTTGCGCAGGGCCTCAAGGGCTTTGTGATACGCCTGCTGCAGGAGACGGATCTCGTCGCTGGAAAGATCGCGATATTCTTCAGGTTCAAACAGAACGCGTTTGGCCATGCCGATAAATCAAGTCCTTGCGGGGAGAATACGATTCCTGCGATCGTGGATGCCGTGGTTGTAGGCAATCACGAAGTCAGGCGAAAGGGCGCGGCGGCGTCAAATGCATATCGTAATCGAGCGGCACTTCGTAGAACTCACGCCCACTCACGGGTAATCACCAGGCGAAGTTCCGCTGCCACTGCAAATCGTGTGCTCAAGAGCGAACGCATTTCAACGGTTGTTCCGGCTGCTTTCCACGTTGAAGTCGCTTCGAGCTAATTCTGCAGGCGCGCGACGACTTCTGGATGCTCCGAATACACATTGCGGGTTGTCGTGTTGACCAGCGGGATCGCAGGCTCCACAGGAGGGCGTGTGCTGTGCGCGCGGGCGAAAACCGC